>CAYUBV010000841.1:0-1002 GCA_964443035.1 uncultured Tangfeifania sp. | reverse complement strand
CGAGGTCGATTCCGCGCATCGATGCTTTTATTCCGGCCTCGTCGCCATCGTAAATTATGGTAATATTGGTAGTGAACCGTTTTATCAGCCTGATTTGTTCCGGAGTGAGCGCCGTTCCGGAAGAAGCCACCACGTTGGTAATTCCTGTCTGGTGCATGGAAAGCACGTCGGTGTAACCTTCCACGAGGTAACATTTATCGGCGCGGGCCATTTCGCGCCTTGCCTGGTAAATGCCGTAAAGCGCCTTGCTTTTGTGGTAAATTTCCGATTCCGGCGAATTGAGGTACTTGGCCGCTTTGGGGTCGTCTTTCAGAATGCGGCCGCCAAATCCAATTACGCGCCCTGCAAGGTTGTGAATCGGAAACATCACCCGGCCGGCAAACCGGTCGCGTTTCCAGTCGTCGCGTACAATAGTCAGCCCTGATTTTTCGAGGAATTCCATTTTATAGCCCTGCTTTTGTGCAGCGTCAGTAAAAGGGGTTTTTCCGTCGGGACTGTAGCCCACTTCAAACTTTTTCAGAATGTCGTCGCGGAAACCGCGCTCACGGAAATAGCTCAACCCGATTGTCCGGCCCTCATTTTCCTCCCACAAAAAACGGGTGAAATATTTCTGTGCAAAACCGGAAACAATCATCAGGCTTTCACGCTCATCTTTGAGCTGTTTTTGTTCCTCTGTTTCCTCCTCCTCTTTTACCTCTATATTGTATTTTTTGGCCAGCCATTTCAACGCCTCCGGATAACTGAGGTTTTCATGCTCCATAATAAAATTGACCGCATTGCCGCCTTTCCCGCATCCAAAACATTTGAAAATTCCTTTGGCTGGCGAAACCGTAAACGAAGGTGTTTTTTCGTTATGGAATGGGCACAGGCCAAGCTGGTTAACACCTCGTTTGCGAAGCGTTACAAATTCCGAAACTACGTCAGAAATGTCGGCTGCGTCCAGAATGCGTTCTATGGTAGCATGATCTATCATTGGTACAAATGTAGGAAATTTGGATGGAG
>CAYUBV010000840.1:0-1003 GCA_964443035.1 uncultured Tangfeifania sp. | reverse complement strand
AGCGTACTTAGCGTACGTGCATGTTTACAAGGCGTAAGCCGCAAATTCTGAGAAATTGCGCATAACGCAGATATTGGACTTTTTACGAAGCCGTCAACCTTACCGGATCACATCGCCTTCAACCAGGATGTCATTTCCGAAGCGTTTTATTTCGATGTTTTCCACGCGTATGGCGGCTGCCATTTTTTCCGGCCCCGCGCCGCTGCAGATGGGGATTCCATCGCCGGCAAGTATTTTTGGTGCGTAAAAAAAACAGATGCGGTCCACCACCCCGGCATTGAGCATGGATGCCGAAACCTTGCTTCCCCCTTCGACCAGTATGCTGGTGATTCCCATTTTTCCCAGTTTTTCCATGAGGCGGTATGGATCCACCCGTCCGTCCTTGAGCGGTATTTCGAGAATTCTGACGCCCCTGGCCGTAAGTGTTTTTTTTCTCTCCTCGCTGCCATCGCCGCCGGTGGCGACGATCGTGCCGGAAGCCTGTTTTTCACTTATTATTCCGGCATGTTCCGGAATCGTGAGATGCGTGTCAAGTATAATTCGCACGGGATTTTTGCCGACCGGATCATCAATACGGGTTGTCAGGCGGGGATTGTCCGCTTTGACCGTATCTACACCGACCAGTATGCCGTCGACCGCGTGTCGTATCTGGTGAACGTACCCCCGGGCCTCGGTGCCGGTTATCCATTTTGAATCGCCGGTCTGTGTTGCGATTTTTCCATCGAGGGTGGCCGCGCATTTAAGGATGACGTACGGCATCCCTGTCTGTACATGCTTGATAAAAAAGACGTTTTGTTTCTGTGCGGCCGATTCGCAAACGCCGGTGACGACCGAAACGCCGTTTTTCCTCAAAAAGTCACAGCCGCCGCCTGCGACCCCCGGGTTGGGGTCGTCCATGGCCACCACCACCCGGGCGATACCGGCGTTGATAATGGCATTGGTGCAGGGGGGCGTACGCCCATGATGATTGCAGGGCTCCAGGGTAACGTACATGGTCGCGCCG
>CAYUBV010000839.1:0-1003 GCA_964443035.1 uncultured Tangfeifania sp. | reverse complement strand
TACTGAAAAAAGCGAGGAAACTTTTTGCCGTGGGTTGTTTCAGCATCGGTACCAATCAGGTGGATCTGAAAGCTGCCAAACAAAAGGGAATTCCGGTTTTTAATGCTCCTTTTTCCAACACCCGCTCGGTGGCTGAACTGGTACTTGCCGAAACCATTTTACTGATGCGCGGAGTACCTTCAAAAAACGCAGCGGCACACCGGGGTGAATGGCTGAAGACGGCCAAAAATTCGTATGAAGTCCGGGATAAAAATATCGGGATTATCGGTTACGGACACATTGGTTCTCAGGTTTCCATCCTGGCCGAATCGCTGGGAATGAATGTTTATTTTTACGATATCGAGAAGAAACTTTGCCTGGGGAAAGCGCATCCCTGCCAATCGCTGGACGATCTGCTGAAAATTTCGGATGTGGTTACGCTGCACGTTCCGGACACAGAAAGCACGCGCAAAATGATTTCCAAAGATCAGCTTTCAAAAATGAAGAAAGGTGCGCTGCTGATTAATGCCTCGCGTGGAACAACTGTTGATTACCCGGCGCTGGCCGAAGCGCTCCGCAGCGGGCATCTGGCCGGAGCGGCCGCTGATGTTTTCCCGGAAGAACCGGCCTCGAACAACGAAAAATTTTACTCCGAGCTCCAGGAATTCGACAATGTAATTCTCACACCACACATTGGTGGAAGTACTTCAGAAGCCCAGGAAAACATCGGGAAGGAAGTGGCCGAAAAACTCATCCGTTACAGCGATAACGGCTCCACCATTGGCGCCGTGAATTTTCCGCAGATTTCGCTGTTGCCCAATCGCGAAAAACAGCGGTTTCTGCACATCCACAAAAATGTGCCCGGCTTGCTGAAAGACATAAACGATGTGTTTACCAATAAAGACATTAACATTGCCTCACAGTACCTGCAAACCGATGCCGATATCGGCTATGTAATTGTGGACACCGAAAGCGACATGAGTAAAACTATTCTACGGGAACTCAAAAAAGTTCCGCATACGAT
>CAYUBV010000838.1:0-1003 GCA_964443035.1 uncultured Tangfeifania sp. | reverse complement strand
TATTTTCCGTGTTTTGCCTGTGGCGTTTTTCCCACGATGCTTTTACTTCCGCTATCTCATCATCGGCAATCCCGCGCATTGTTTTCAGGTAAGTTAACTCCTGCTCCTGGAGCGCTGCGTTAACTGACAGCACGTACCGTTCCCCCTGGTATTCCACTTCTGCCAGTTCGTTGCTGAACAGCTTTAACTGTATGATATCGTTATCTAACAGATTTCTTATTTCCTGGTTTGTCAACCCTGTTATGTAGTGAACCCCCTGTTTATCTGCCGCATCCAGTTCTTCTAAATTATAGCGGATTTTCATCCCCCTGTCTCCCACAAAAATAACCTGGCTGGTATTAAATTCTTCTTTTATGCTTTTTATTTGCTCAAGCACAGTGGTGTAATCGCTGATATTCCCTTCAAAAACCTCAACCTTTAAGGGGAAACCTTCGCTGTCGGTAATTAACCCGATGTTGATTTGCATTTTCCCTTTTTTCTTGTCGCGGTTGTAGCCAAATGCGGCAAGTTCGTTTTGTGTGCCTTCAAAATAGGTGCTGGTTATATCGTACAAATAAACTTCTTTGTGCTTGTTTTTATGGTATAAAAACCATTTGCGTTCTATTTTTTGCTGCACCTGGCTGGCTTGTCCCAACGCACAGTACAGATGGTCAACTTTTGTGTTGCCGATGTCAATACCAAGCCAGGAGCAGATGTTATTGTTGCGTCCAAGCCAGTTGTAAATTCCAAGTTTGCTGCCCCTTGTGATTATTTTCCCAATAACAGTTGCTTTTAACAGTGCAGCCTGCTGTGAAGGAAGTGTTTTTTCAATGGTCTGGCTAATTCGCAACTTATCCATAAGATGCATCAGCAGATACGCCAACCCAAAATCAATGGCGCTTTGGGCTGCAATGTTTTTGGCTGAAACTAAAGCCCCTTTACCGTGTTTGAGCACATTCTCAATGGTCAGGACAAGTTCCTCCGGCATGTGCGAGAGGTTTGTCTCGACTTTCGTCTTTATTTT
>CAYUBV010000837.1:0-1004 GCA_964443035.1 uncultured Tangfeifania sp. | reverse complement strand
TTATCTCCAGGGCTATGATTATTTAATGCTCTCCAATAAAAAACCGCTGTGGCAATGCACTGAAGAGTGGATGAAAGCAAAACAGCTTTTATCAGAAGCTGTAAAATTGGACACGGCCTTCAGCGATGCCTACCGGCACCTGGCCCATATTTATATCAACAACCTGGGATTTTTCAGCCGTGATATTTACCAGGCGGAACGATTTCTGGACACCGGGTTGGTAATGGTAAACCAGGCACTGAAATATGACAAAGAAAACTGGGGCGCACTTGCTATAAAAGGCCAGTATTATCGTAAAAAAGGAATGTACAATGAAGCCCTTGAAATACAAAATCAACTCCCCGAAAAGTGGGCAGAAAATCATGAAATATATGAAACAGACTTTAGCACTTATTATTGGTTGGATGATTATTGCAATGCCATAAAAAGTTTTTACCATTATACCCGGATAAAACCAAATGAAATCCCCCCATATATGATTTTCACAATAGCATATTGTTTAACCAATATGGGGTATCCGGAAACAGGAGAAAAATATGTCAATGAATTTATAAAACAGTACAATGACTCCCTTGGCTTTTACAACACGATGGCGCAAATGGAATTTTTTTCAGGACATTTTCAGTCCTCGGTTGATTATGGTACTTCAGCGCTAAATATCGATTCCACCGATTTATCGGCCACACTCTTCCTTCTGATTAATTACACGTATTTAAGAGATCATCAGGAAATTAAAAAACACCTTTCAAAACTGGAAATCCTTGAAAAAGATATTTCCCGCTGGGCTAATCTGGTAGATTTATTTGCAGGATTTGCCTGTTTGGAAACAGGAATGAAAAATAAAGCAGACGAATATTTTGAGCGGGCAATAAAAGTACAACAAACTGCTATAGAATTTAACACACCAGATGCCCAAAGTTTTGATGCACACATGTTTCTGACAGCAATTTACGCAGCCCGTGGCGAACACGGTAAAGCACTCGAATACCTTAAAATGGTAAAAA
>CAYUBV010000836.1:0-1007 GCA_964443035.1 uncultured Tangfeifania sp. | reverse complement strand
TTGAAACGGAAATCATCTGCTAAGGTGTCATTGGGTTCCCAACGCAAGCTAAAAGGCGGATTGGCAACGATTGCATCAAATTCCATTTTCTTTGCCGGATTCATTTCGTTGAGTAGTTCCCATTGGTTAAGCAGTGTATCTCCATGAAATATTTCAAATTCGGCATCTTTCATACCATGCAGAAGCATGTTCATACGAGCAAGGTTGTACGTGGTGATGTTCTTTTCCTGACCATAAATTTTGCCGACACTACCGTCATTTTCTTTGATGCGTTTTCTCACATTCAACAACAAAGAACCCGAACCACAGGCAAAATCCAGCACTTTGTCCAACTTGCTTTTTTTTCCAGTACTTGGGTCTTGACTGTCAAGCGTAACAATCTCTGAAAGGATGGTAGATATTTGTTGGGGAGTATAGAACTCGCCTGCTTTTTTACCCGAACCTGCGGCAAACTGACCAATCAGATATTCGTAGGCATCTCCAAGCGTATCGGTGTCGGTAGAAAAATCAGCTATTCCTTCTGCAATTTTTTGAATGATTTTACAGAGTTTTTTGTTGCGGTCGGTGGGTGTTTTACCCAATTTTTCGGAGTTCAGGTTAATTTCCGAAAACAAGCCCTGGAAAGAATTATCAAACGATTCATTTTCGATGTACTTAAACCCTTTCTCCAGTGTTCTGAGCAAATCTCCATCCTGGGTGCGGGCAAGCTCGGTGATGTTATTCCACAAAAATTCCGGTTTCACCACATAATGCACTTTTCTGCGCATTTGCTTTTCAAAGTCAATAACATCGTCCGGGTTTTCTTTATACCAAAGCTCTAAGGGTGGTTTTACCCTGAGTTTCGACATCTCATCCGGAGGTGTGTCGCTCGGGTAATCCCTGCCCAATTCCTTTTTTGCAGACTCTTCATAATTGGTCGATAAATATTTTAAAAACAAGAATGAAAGCATATAATCACGAAAATCATCCGCATTCATTGCACCACGCAGTTGGTCTGCTATATTCCA
>CAYUBV010000835.1:0-1007 GCA_964443035.1 uncultured Tangfeifania sp. | reverse complement strand
TTGAGTCGGCAGTCATTCTGCCGAAAAATAATAAATCGCCGGGTTGGAATTGAGAAAATGATTCGCCTGGTTCAATAAGCTGGCCATGCCTTACCTGCAAGGAAGCATCGCGGGCAAGGATAACACCGTTCATGAAATACACCATTTTGGTATAACCGCTGCAATCCATTGCTCTCGATGAGGTTCCGCCCCATAAATAGGGCCTGCCGGTAAATTGACGCGCCTGGTTTACAATATTCGTGGTATCGGGCAATGATTCATTTTTAAACGTGTCAAAATTTATCCAGCCTGAATTTGCTGTAAAACCTGTTCTTCCATCGGGAAAACGCAGTTCCAGTCTTCTCCTGTTTTGGTTCACAACTTCAAGAATATTTCCTGTAGAAATGTCTGAAAGCGGCTGTTCAAATCCTTCGTCGCGGAAAACTTCAGCAAAATCCCCGGTGAAAATCATCCGTTCCGATTGTCGCCGGTTTTGCAGTTCATTTTCAGTAATTGGAGTAATTCCCGAAGGATCGACCCACGAAATATAATTGTCGGGCGTTTGAATCATGTACCAGCCATTTTCTTTTTTCAGCACTTTTACCGGAGTTCCCAGCAGTGCCTGTGTCACCAGCTCGGATGAATGGCGCGGTTCGGCCCGCAGGTTTGCCACCGAAAGATTGATTAATGCAAAGGTTCTGTTGCCAACAGTAGAATCGGGCAGCAATGTAATTTCATTCCGAAAATTCAACGAGCCCAATGCATCAATTAAATCCTGCTTTTTTTGCGAATTGCTGATTTCGCCTCTTAAAACCACATTCCCCTTTTCGAAAATTGGTTCAACTTCGAAAACAGTTTCGCGTTTATCTGCAATGTTTTCTTTTTCAAATTCAGCGATACTATTTTCTGCTTCTTTCCGGTTGTCGATTCCGCAGGAAACAAGCAGTAAGATAAATAACGGAAATATCAGTGATTTTACCATTGATTTTGTTTATTTTGCCGGAAGCACAAATATAACGAAAGATTGT
>CAYUBV010000834.1:0-1008 GCA_964443035.1 uncultured Tangfeifania sp. | reverse complement strand
AAAAACAGGATACCAAAGGACAGCCTGTTTGCTCAGCTTTGCTTAATTTGCAGATGAAAATAAATTCGATAAAATGGCAAAAAAAGAGAGCGTATTTTCATCTTTTCCAAACGACGAAGAACTTTTAAAGTGGCACCAGAATCAGCAGGATAAAGATATTCCCGAAATTAACGGACACATTCATACTCCCCATTCGTTCAGTGCATTTGAAAGCATCGAGCAAGCTTTCGACCTGGCAAAGTCAGAAGGCGTAAGTGTTCTTGGAATCAACGATTTTTATACCACCGACGGCTTTGATGAATTTGCCGGTTGGGCAGAAAAGAAAAACGTTTTTCCGCTGTTCAATATTGAATTTATGGCGTTGCAGCACGATTTGCAGGAGCAGGGAGTGCGGGTGAATGATCCAAATAATCCGGGCAGAACTTATTTCAGCGGAAAAGGATTGCGACAGCCAGCCCAGATGAGTGTTGATTCAGCAAAAAAAATAGAGAACCTGATTGCACAAAGTAACCGCCAGACTTTTGAAATGGTGGAGAAACTAAATGCATATTTTAGCGAGCAGAATATTCCTATTCAGTTCGACCCTGAAGAATTACAAAGCCGTTTGGCAAAAAATATTTTTCGTGAGCGCCACATTGCCCAGGCAGTTCGGATTGCGGTTTTTGAGAAAGCCGAAACCGATCTGGAGCGGGCAAAATTGTTCAATGCTATTTTTCGCGGGAAAGAGGTTAAATCGGCAATCGATGATGTAGCAGGCCTGGAAAATGAAATACGAGGCAACCTTCTAAAATCGGGCGGGCCGGCGTTTGTTCCCGAAGATTCCAGTGCGTTTCTTTCTCTGGAGGAAGCGATGGAAATTATTACCGATGCAGGCGGGATTCCCTGCTACCCGGTGTTGCTCGACGATGCAAAAGGTAACTTTACCGATTTTGAAGCCGATAAAGAAAAGCTGCTGAAAACTTTCCTCGATAAGGAAATTTATTCGATTGAATTGATTCCGGGAAGAAA
>CAYUBV010000833.1:0-1010 GCA_964443035.1 uncultured Tangfeifania sp. | reverse complement strand
TCAAAACTGTTTTTCTGGATATTGGACTCATGTCGAATTTATGTGGTTTTTATGCGGACAAAACAATTGATAAGAAAAAACTCATTGCGGCATATAACGGAAAAATGGCAGAACAATTTGCCGGGCAGGAACTGCGACTTACCCTGGACAGGGATTTGTTTTACTGGAGCAGGGAAGCACATGGCAGCAGCGCCGAAACCGATTATCTGATAGAAAAAGAAGGCGAAATTATTCCTGTTGAAGTGAAAAGTGGCAAGTCGGGAAGATTAAGAAGCCTGCACCTTTTACTGGATTCATTTCCAAGCCTGAAACAAGCCTTTGTTTTAACAGAAGATAAAACAGGCGAACTGCCCGAAAAAAGAATAAAGTTTTTACCGCTGTTTAAAGTAGGAGCATTATAGTTTGCCGGCTATTCCCCTGATATCCTGACACATAACAAATATTTGAGTTCATCGAAAGATCTTCCTGAAAAAACATTAACTATTGTATATTTACGTATAGTATGTAATAACACAATTGTATTTTATCATGAAAAGAGAAATAATACAATAATTCAAAGAATCCACAACTACATACCGACCTCTGTTCAATACGATTTTTCAGAATACGGGACCAAAAAACAACAGGAATATTTGCAAATAGTCTTAAAATATATCCGGTTGAAGTTAAAGCCGGAAAAACCGGAACTTTAAAATCAATGCAACTTTACATGTATGAAAAGAGACTTCAGTATGGCATTCGTTTCAACATGGACTTACCCAGTTTCGGAGAATTTAAGACGAAGATAAATGTGCCCAACAAAATTGCGGAACTTAACTGGTCCCTATTGTCATTGCCATTATATATGGTGTCTGAACTCAGGAGGATTATTGATTTGAAACTTCATTAACCGAGGTTATAATTTTTTTTCAGTATTGTCACGCGTTGTCCTATGAGAGCAAAATGTGTCAATCGCCCCAGCGCTGCCGCGCGATTGTATCGCGTGGTGCTATTTTACAACAATTACATTA
>CAYUBV010000832.1:0-1013 GCA_964443035.1 uncultured Tangfeifania sp. | reverse complement strand
TACGGGCTGGATGAATATTTCCGCCGCGAAATAAAAAAAGTTTTCCCCGATAAAGAACTTTTGGAACTGCCTGCCAACCACCCGATTTTCGATCAAAAATATCTATTTGAAGAAGGAATTCCGAAAATTCACGAGCACGACAATAAACCGCCACAGGCTTTTGGCATATTTATAGAAGACCGGATGGTTTGCCTTTATACTTATGAAACCGATTTAGGCGACGGCTGGGAAGATGAAGCGGTTCATAACGATCCGCCTGAGATACGCGAAAAAGCATTAAAAATGGGAGCCAACATTATAACTTTTGTTTTCAATCAGTAATTGATTACTGATAAAAAACCATTAACCAAAAACAACCGAAATTAAAAAAACATGAAAGTAGTCGCATTTAACGGCAGTCCGCGAAAAAAAGGAAATACTGAATGCCGGGGAAGGAATAAAAACTATGCAAACACTTGGTGAAAACATGGCCTGGCTCCTGAAAAAAATATAAACTTTTGATTGGGAAAGATCGTTCATTCAATAAACAAACATAAAATTTTAAATTATGAAAAAATTCATTTTAGCAACTTCTATTCTGATTTTAACTGTTTTTGCCACAAATGCCCAGAGTTACGATACTGGTATCGGACTGAGAGGTGGTTTGTACAACGGACTGACAGTAAAACATTTTGTAAGTAGCGACGCCGCAATTGAAGGAATCCTGACCACCCGGTGGGGCGGATTTAACATTACCGGACTGTATGAAATGCATAAAATTGCTTTCGATACTCCGGGCTTGTATTGGTTTTACGGCTTTGGGGCACACATCGGATTCTGGGGCGACAGAAATCCCTGGTTCGACGACAATGATAATTACACGGTTTTCGGGATTGATGGAATTATCGGGTTAGAATATGTATTTGAAGAAATTCCTTTTTCCATTGGCGTCGACTGGAAACCGGCTTTAAACCTTGCCGGAAATTCAAATTTCATGGGTGACAGCGGAGCACTTTCACTGAGATATATTTTCT
>CAYUBV010000831.1:0-1015 GCA_964443035.1 uncultured Tangfeifania sp. | reverse complement strand
AGGTTGTTGATGCGGGACAGGGGGCTGCCGTGCATGCAGATGAAGGTCACGGGCGCCAGATCCCGCAGCTTTGCCAGGTTGGCCTGAAAATCCTCCCAGGCCCGGCGATCTTCGAAGCCGCGGGTTCAGGTTTCAGGCAAAGATTCTGGGAAAGCAAAATTTTCAGGCACCGGATGTCATTTTAAACCCAAAGTATGATTTAATGCCTCGTCTATAGATGCCATCCCGGGCATATGACCTAAGACCCTATCCAATTCATGAGTCATGATCGTTGCGAGATTGTCCGTCATGATCACTGAGTCAAAAAGCAAACCCGAACATTGCCCCTCTTCGCTGTCAAGACGTATCAACACCCGGCTGGGGTGGTTGGCCCGCTGTAAATTACTGCTGACCATGGCCACAATACGTTGAGGAAGACCTGTAGCCAAATCGTCTGAATCCACAATGAGAACCGGACGTTTCTTACCCGTCCTCAAATCCGAATTCGGAAAGAACACCAAAGCGATGTCACCTCGCTTAAAGGTTGTCATAAGCATCCATCTCCGGACGTTCCCAATCATCAGCAAAACATTTCAAACGGTTTCTCAAATCCACCGCATTCTCCGGATCTATGCCTTGCGTCTGCAAATCCACTTCTTGCCCATGTTCATCGACCAGAAATGTGATCAGTACCGGGATTTGATCAACATCTGCTGGAGGGGAGTTGATGAGTTCGACACGCCCGTCCTTATAAATCCCTCTTACTGTCTGCATGACAATTCCTCCTGATAGCAAACGGATATAATCCATTATGTGATACATTTTTTTCTTATAACATCATCATAACCTATGATAGCATTGATACACAACCTGTCAAGATATCTGGGTAGAGGATCAGCCGGGGCCACCCACCCGGATATCAAACCCGGAATCCACCCGGTCCCGGATGCCGACCCCGGCATGGTTCCATCTGCGCCCGTTATCGCCCTTGCAGGCAGACAGGTTTTCATAATGATACCCGATCTCATGGCCCAGG
>CAYUBV010000830.1:0-1015 GCA_964443035.1 uncultured Tangfeifania sp. | reverse complement strand
TTTTTGCCATTGCCGTTTTAATTATTGGTGGCACATCCCTGGTTTATACACGGTTCCTGCTGTCGGTGAAATCTTCGGCACTGGGTTTGCCCCTTGGGGTTGTTTACCTCGTGCTGCCCATCAGCGGAATACTGATCACTTATTTTGATATTGATAATATGTTCAACATGGTTAAAGCATACCGGAAAAATTAAAAGTATGGAATTTATTGAAGTATTTGTACTCGTATTCAGCTTTATTATTTTGCTGGTAATCGGTGTTCCCATTGCCTTTAGTATTGGCATTTCAGGAATCCTGACAATGTTGGTCGGAATCGATTTAATACCTGCTTTAACTACTTTATCGCAACGAATGGGTACCGGGCTTAACAGTTTTGCTCTGCTGGCCATTCCCTTTTTTATATTGGCCGGAAATATAATGAACAGCGGAGGAATTGCCATCCGGCTCATTGATTTTGCCCGGGTGCTGGTAGGAGGTATTCCCGGGGGAGTTGCAATGGTGAATGTGTTGGCAAATATGCTGTTTGGAGCTATTTCCGGTTCCGCGGCAGCCTCTGCATCTGCTATCGGCAGTATTATGCAACCTGAAATGAAAAGAGAAGGTTACCCTGAAAATTTCAGCGCGGCAGTGAATATCACTTCAGCAACAACCGGGTTGTCCATCCCGCCCAGCAACGTTCTGATTGTTTATTCACTTGCCAGCGGCGGAGTTTCCATTACTGCACTGTTTCTTGCCGGTTATTTGCCCGGCTTTCTTACCGGAATAGGGATTATTATTACAGCCATCACCATGCTCATATACAAACGTAAAGGATTAAAAGCTGCGTTTAAAGCCATGGGTGTTGTATCTGCTATCGGTGTTTTCCTGGTACTTGCTTACCAGGGAGTTTCATTCTCTAGGGCTAACTTTTCGCCTACGATAAACCGCGTATTTCTTTTTGTAATTTTAGCAGCATTGGCTGCCTGGACGGTTTTGCGAACCATAAAATACAAAGAAAAAGCATTAGACGGCACCA
>CAYUBV010000829.1:0-1015 GCA_964443035.1 uncultured Tangfeifania sp. | reverse complement strand
ACCAATTCCAAACCATTGGTGTTTAAAAGTTATTTTTCGTATTTAAATATAAACCTTTTGTATCTTTTTAACACAGGATCACCATCATCAGAAATTTCAAGAATAATATGAATATCCTTGTCCGGGTTTGCAGGCACAACAAAATGTGCATCATTTGAAGTTTCATGGACAATTTTAATGTGTTGGTCCATGCCTGAAGGATCGGGATAATGCCACCACCAGTAGTAAACTTTATCGTCGTCGGGATCAGATGCAGTGGCCTTTAACTCCACTTGTTGGCCAGGCTTGACAAATTGGGGAACAGTTACATCCTCAATAACCGGCGGGTGATTTGCTTCTTCATACGATTCCACACACCAGTCCAATCGGGCTGCAAAATCGTTTTGAATGGCAGGAATCCATCGCCAAAGTGTTTTTCGCTCATTGTTGGCGTCAAATGCATCCCTCCAGTAATTGCCATTCTCGGATTGATAACGACCTCCCCATCCTCCCGAAGAATAATCTTTAAAAGCTTCAAGCCCGTTATCGGCAAAGTTTAAAAACGCGGGGGTATCCCCCTCGCTGATGTTCTTTTGAGGATACCACATGCCCAGCGATCCGTGGTTCTCCTTTACATTTTGACTGAGCCATTTTTCGCTCATTAACTGAGGATAAGGGTTGTGTTTTAGAGGTTCTTTATCGTGGTAATTCCAGGTCATGTGAAATGCATTGTTTCTGATAATCCGGACTTCCTGCATATTATTTACAATCCAGTTTCCTGCTTCATCCTGAAAATCGATGGTTATTACCCGGACTTTTGAAATGCTCTTTTTATATTGGGCAGGATGATTTTTTCTGAATTTCCAAAGTGCATGAGCCACCGTATTTACACCGCCCCAACAATTTATATGCAGCAGATTGTCTTCAATTTTTAAAAGTTCCTTTACTATTAATTCCGAACCCTCTGAATCAATATAAGGGGCATCTCCTGTCAGATGTTCGGGATCTTCATTCCCCAAAACTGTGATTGATTTTA
>CAYUBV010000828.1:0-1015 GCA_964443035.1 uncultured Tangfeifania sp. | reverse complement strand
TCAATTGCCTGAAAGACCCGGAAAAAATGTTCTTCGGCCCCCATGGACTCGGGCATGGCTGTGATCATTTGCAGCGTTCCGTCCCTGAAAAAAGGCTCCAGGTCAATGTTGATGCTTGACATCGCGCTCATCATGGCTTCGGCGGATTCCTCGAAGTTGACGAACAGCACTTTTTCCCCGCGCCGGCAGGCCGCCTCGACAAAGGTCGATAGCAGGGTGGTTTTTCCGGTGCCTGCGCCTCCCGTGACAAGTATGCTGGATGCACGTCGATAACCGCCGCCCAGAACCTCGTCTATTTCCGGGCTGCCGCTTGAGACCGGTTCACGCAGGGCGGAGTGTTTCAGCCCCATCGTGCTGATGGGCAGCAGAAAAATGCCGCCCTGGCTGATAATATAAGGGTATTCGTTGCTTCCGAAGCTCGACCCCCGGTATTTCGCGATTCGAAGTCGACGGGTGGCAATCTGCCCGTCTACCCGGGCGTCCATCTTGATCAGGCAGTCGGCCGCAAACTCCAGGAACTGGTGGCTGGTAAATTTATTGGTCTCGGAAATCATCCGGGCGGTGAGTATCGCTGAGATGGCTTTTTTATTCAACCAGTCCGTCAGCTGGTAAAGCTGGTCCTGTTGTCGGGTGGAATCCTCGAAAATCCGCAGTATCACGTCCATGGAATCAATGACCAGCCTGCGGGCGTGCATAGCTTCGGACTTTCCCTCCAGTATCGCCAGCAGGCCATTGAGATTATATTCGCCGGCGCGGATCACATCCGGGCCGGGCCGGGAATCGATAAGAAACAGTTTGCCTGTATCTTCGAGGCGCTTGAGATCCCAGCCCATGGACAGGGCATTTCTGCGCAGCTCGGACGCCCGTTCTTCAAAAGATGCGAAAATACAAGGTTCTCCAGCCAGTGCGCTTCGATAGGCAAATTCGAGGCCTATTACGGTCTTGCCCGCACCGGGGCCGCCGACAACAGCCGTGATCTGGCCTTCGGGCAACCCACCTTCCAGGATTTCGTCCA
>CAYUBV010000827.1:0-1017 GCA_964443035.1 uncultured Tangfeifania sp. | reverse complement strand
TTTATTTTGTATTACAAACGCCTGGAGAAAGGTACTTTTGAACTTCCCCGGTACGATTCTTCAGCCGGAAGTATTGTTCTGGATTATGCTAAACTGGTGATGATTATTGATGGTTTGAGCATTGAAAATATTCAAAAAAGAAAACGTTACCAGCCAAATATTTAACCCCTTATTTATCCAGAAAATATCTTGATAACTCCCCCTGTTTTTTCTTCTGAAAGGCTTGTGTTTACAGTATCTTTGGCGTATGTCAACGGCACTGGAAAATATGGTACAAGAGGAGTTACTCCAGGCAGCAAAAGAGCTTGAAGCAAAAAACCGGCACCTTAAATCAGAAAACCAGTACCTGCAGTTCCGTCTCGGCCAGCTCAACCGTTTGATTTTTGGCGCCAAACGCGAACGTTTCGTATCCAATGAAATCCACGGACAGATATCTTTGCCATTCGAGGTAGAAGAAAAGCCGGCAGAGGAGCAGGAAAAAGAAACAATAACATATACCCGCGAAAAGAAGGCGCGTAAAAACCATCCCGGACGCATTCCCTTACCCGACCACTTACCAGTGGAAGAAATTATTCTTGAACCCGAAGAAGATACCACCGGCATGAAGTGCATCGGCAGGGAAGTTACCGACCAACTGGAACTTGTTCCGGCAAAACTTTTTATCAAACGATACATCCGGCCCAAATACATCAAACCCGAAGATGAAGAAACATTAACACATACTGGCGTGATTGCCCCACTGCCGGACTTCCCAATTGGAAAAGGCATTGCAGGCGCAGGCTTACTGGCACAGATAATGGTCGACAAATATGTTGACCATCTTCCAATTTATCGTCAGGTACAAAGGTTCGCAAGAGAAAATGTCAGGATACCGGCCAATACCATCAATGGCTGGCAGGATTCCATATCCGGTTTGCTCTGGCCCTTGTTTGAAAAACAAAAACAACTGGTGCTCGGGCAGGGTTACCTGCAGGTGGATGAAACCCCAATCCGGGTGCTGGACAAAGATGTAAAAGG
>CAYUBV010000826.1:0-1020 GCA_964443035.1 uncultured Tangfeifania sp. | reverse complement strand
TGCCAGGCATGCTGTGTTCCTGAAATTGCAAGTGTATTCAACCGCTCGGGTATTCAGTATGATTTTGTTACCGGTTACTTAGAGGATGAAAATGCATGGAATGAAATCAAAAACTGGACAGAAGCTGCGCAGGTTGCAGCATCTATGCGAAACAACCGATTGGGTGTGCTGGGGCATTATTATGGTGGAATGCTTGATGTTTATACCGACCTCACAAAACAAAGCGCAACATTTGGTTCCCACATCGAAATGCTCGAAATGTGTGAATTAAAAAAATACCGGGATGAGTTAACAGAAACGGAGCTTGAAGCAAAAATCAAAGAATTTTATACAGTATTTGATGTTGTTCCTGAATGTGATAAGGATGAGATTGAACGCGCAGCACGTACTTCGGTTGCACTGGATAAATTGGTGCAAAATCATAACCTCGGGGCTTTGGCTTATTATTACGAGGGAGAGTCTGGAAATGAGTACGAAAACATTGTTACTTCTGTAATTGCCGGAAATACCTTATTAACAGGCAAGAATATTCCGGTGGCCGGAGAGTGCGAAGTGAAAAATGCACAGGCCATGAAAATAATGGCAGAATTTGGAACCGGTGGTTCCTTCTCGGAATTTTACCTAATGGATTTTAAGGATGATGTAATATATCTTGGCCACGACGGGCCTGCCCATTATGCCATTGCCGAAGAAAAGGTGAAGTTGGTTCCGTTACCCGTTTATCATGGAAAACCTGGTAAAGGACTTTCCATACAAATGAATGTAAAAAACGGGCCGGTAACTTTATTGTCAGTTGTTGAGGGAAAAGATGGAGTTTTTCTTTTAACGGCAGAAGGAGAAGCAGTTCAAGGGCCAACACTACAAATTGGAAATACAAACAGCCGCTATAAATTCCCGCTGTCTCCCAAAGAGTTTATTGAGCAGTGGTCGAAACAGGGACCGGCTCATCATTGTGCAATTGGAGTTGGGCATATTGCTGATAAAATTGAAAAATTGGGGCAAATACTGAATATTGAAGTT
>CAYUBV010000825.1:0-1022 GCA_964443035.1 uncultured Tangfeifania sp. | reverse complement strand
CAGCGCTGGCCCGCGAAATGGAGATGAGCCGTTCGTCGCTTCACCGGAAAGTGAAAGAGATATTCAATGAATCGGCCAGTCAGTTTATACGGAATAAACGGCTGAACAGGGCCCGGCAACTTCTTCTCAATAAAAAAACCTCAGTTACCGAAACTGCATCTCTTTGTGGTTTTCACAGCGTAACATACTTCGATAAATGTTTTCACGATTATTATGGTTATCCACCGGGAAAAACCGGAAAACATGGTCAGGAAATTATAAAACCAGCCTCAAACGTAAAATACAACTACCTGAAAAAATGGCTAAAAATTTTCAAATAAACATTCAGATAGTTTTCACAACTAAAAACAGTAAATCAGAACACGTCCTACTCCTTTAATACCAACGGTAACCTTTTCGTTTAATGCACGTTAAACACACTGTACTCAAAAAAACCAAAATGGCTGAAACCACCTTAAACGGCCAGAAATTTTCAGAACGGCTAACACAAATTATTGAAGCCAACCTGAAAAACGAACAGTTTGATGTTCCCCAACTGGTTCGCGAAATGAGGATGAGCCGGTCAAGCCTGCACCGGAAGGTAAAAAACAGTACCGGTTTATCCATCAGCCAGTATATTTGCCGGGTGCGGTTAAAAAAAGCACACGAACTTCTGAAACAGAACAAAGCCACGATATCGGAAATTGCTTACGATTGCGGATTTCACAGTGTAACTTATTTCAACAAATGCTTTCACGATTATTACGGTTTTTCGCCGGGAGAGGCGAAAAAGCAAACCGAAAAAGAAAAAATTGAAACACCCAACCCACCCATAGTCCGGTCAAAACAAAAAAACTGGCTGATCGCTTCGGTACTGCTGACTGCCCTTTTTATTGTTTTATTCTTCACCCATGAGATGTTCAACTTTTATAGTTTCCCGGAAAACAACAGCCTGGAAAAAACCATTGCCGTGCTGCCTTTCAAAAACGACAGCCCCGATTCAACCAACGCCTATTTTATCAACGGACTGATGGAATCCATTC
>CAYUBV010000824.1:0-1029 GCA_964443035.1 uncultured Tangfeifania sp. | reverse complement strand
ACATGAGCGATCTTTATCATTCAGCTGACAGCAATCCGGTATCAGGTTTCGGGTTAATCACAGATACCTGGACAGACAGTTTTCTCCTGTTTTTTGACTTTTTTTTGAAAAAGACCTTTTTACTGTTCGCTGTCTGCCAGCAGATGCAACGGGATGTCCACCGGCTCATTGCGCAATATTTTTCTGACCAGATCAATGTCAATATTGGCAATCTGGGCGATCATTTCTTCTGATAATCCTTTTTTTTCGGCATTGCGGACCATGTAAACCATCGTATTGTAACTGCCTTCCTGTCTGCCTTCCTGTCTGCCTTTTTCTTTTATATACTGCGCCAACATGGCAGTCTCCTTATGTTGAATGATGTTTTCATAAAGCTGTTTCTGTTCCTGATCGCTTATTTCTGAGTACACATCGATGAAATCCACATATTTGTCAAAAAGCCCTCTTGTAACCAGTTGAAACAGCCCCTTGTATGCCTGGCTGATCACCTCGATTCGCTCTTCCTTTCTATAGTTCATCTTGGGCAAAAGGATTTTCACCACCGGGTTATCCATATTGTAATAATCCCGGGCATTCAAGTCAAACAACTTGTGAAACACATATTCAAAATGAAGGAACAACCGGTCATTGACTTGTGTGTGCAGTTCAAGGGGCACTGATTTGCGCCATTTTTTCCTGTCGGTGAACAATACCGTCGGAACCACCAGTGCATCCTGATAGGCTTCCATCATATCGGTGGTGTACCGCAGCAGCTTGTATATGGAAAATTTGGATTTGTCTTCCTGGAATTCCACCAGCCATAACAGCAATTGCTGATTTTCAAAGTGGAACAGTATGGGGAGATCCAGTGCAAGCCCCGCATCTGAGAGATGGTGTTTTTTTGGTTCCTGTCTTTTAAAATCGATGCGGACGATCTTTCCCCAGCTTTGTTCCGCCTGGGGAAAGAACCATTCCAGGGTTTCCCCGGGAAAATCCAAAAACGCCACCCGCGGGGCATCGATGGGGCTGTCTGTCAGCCCGACCACCTGG
>CAYUBV010000823.1:0-1030 GCA_964443035.1 uncultured Tangfeifania sp. | reverse complement strand
GCGTCGACCACCAGGTACACGTACGCGACGTCGTCCAACCTGCGGTCGCGCCAGGCAGCCAGGTCCGTGTCCAGCTCGCCCGCCAGGCGACTGACGGTGGACTTGCTGAAGCCCGTCCCGCACAGGGCTTCCGTCACTTCCGTCACTTTGCGGGTGCTGACGCCCTCGACGTACATCTCCATCAAGCCGACCACCAGCGCCTTCTCGCTCCGCTGGTAGCGAGCGAACAGGTCGGTCTTGAACGTCCCCTCGCGATCCTGCGGAACACGCAGTTCCAGCTGTCCGACGCGCGTCTTGAGCGTCCGCGGCTTGTACCCGTTCCGGTGGCCCTTCCGCGCGTCCGTCCGCTCGTACGGACCGGCCTGCAAATGCTCGGTGATCTGGTACTCCAACAGTCGCTGCACCGTCGTCTCGACGATCGTGCGCAAGAACTCCGGGTCGTCGAGCAGAGCCTCATGTTCCGCCGCCAGTCGTTGCGTATCCTCGAGTTGAGTCATCGTTCACTCCGATCCCATGGGTTGATTGACGCTTCCCAATGTGGAGGAGCGATGGCTCCTTCTTCAGCCAGGAACCTCTCGACTACATCGATTTACAGATGGTACGGGACGCTGTCCGGTCGCATAGAGTGACGCGATGATCACGGACATCGAGGACTACTTCACGAAGGGCTGCGGGCGCTGCGAGCGCTTCGCGACGCCCGACTGCTCGACGCGACGCTGGATCGACGGCCTCGTCGGTATCCGCCGCATCTGCCTCGACGTGGGGCTCGACGAAACCGTGAAGTGGGCGCACCCCTGCTACGTCCATGCGGGGCGCAACATCGCGATCCTCGGCGCGTTTCGTGACGACGTCCGCTTGAGCTTCTTCGACCCCGCCCTGATGAAGGACCCGCACAGGGTCCTCGAGAAGCAGGGGCCCAACGCACGACACCCCGACGCGATCCGCTTCTCGGACGACGCACGCGTGGCCGAGCTGGAACCGGTCATCCGCGCCTACCTGAAGGAAGCCATGGGCTACGCGGAGGCGGGGA
>CAYUBV010000822.1:0-1042 GCA_964443035.1 uncultured Tangfeifania sp. | reverse complement strand
TGGATCCCGATCAGAATGCAGCCGCAATTAAAGCGACTATCCGCATGCTGAATATTATTGAAAATGAATTCAAACCCGGATTGCTGGATAAAATAATGGAGAGTGTTTCGTAAAAAATCTTCAAAAGACAGAACATATAAATCATTGAATTTGATTACTTTTGCTTAAAAGAAACATCTATGAAAGCACTTGAAGTTAAAACCAAAACAGATAATAATGGTCATTTAAAAGTTGATATTCCCCTAAATGTTAAAAATCAAAATGTCCGTCTCCTCATTCTGATGAATGAAAATGGCGATATAGTTGATGATGAAAAATTATGGCTATACTCTGTTAAAAATAATCCTTCTTTTGATTTTTTAAATGATCCAGAGGAAGATGTATACTCCTTAAACGATGGAAAACCTTTATCAGATGATGAAAAATGATATCGTTTTAGTTCCTTTTCCTTTTGACGATTTTTCTTCGTTCAAGGTTCGACCTGCTATTTGTCTGACTAATTCTTATGGAAAATTTGATCATATAATAATTGCTTTTATCTCAAGTAATACAAAAAAGTTAATCAGCAAAACTGACATACTCATTAAACAAAATGATCATCTTGCAGAAGGAAGCGGTCTGAATTTAGATTCAGTAATTAGAGTTAACCGTATTGTAACTATTCCTGAGAAAATAATTAAAAGAAAATTAGGTAAAGCCAATGCTGAATTATCTGATGCTATAAAAACGAAATTGAAATTATTATTCGAATTAGAATAAATACTTTATGAAACTAAAAATTGCAATACTACCGGGCGACGGAATCGGACCCGAAATTATTGAACAGGCGATGAAAGCAGTAAAAGCTGTCGCCTCAAAATTTAATCACGAACTGGAATACGAATACGCGCTGACCGGCGCAACAGCCATAGATAAAACAGGAAATCCTTATCCCGATGAAACCCATGAATTGTGCATGAATTCGGATGCCGTTTTATTTGGCGCCATCGGCGATCCGAAATTCGACAACGATCCCAAAGCTACTGTCCGGCCCGAACAGGGA
>CAYUBV010000821.1:0-1051 GCA_964443035.1 uncultured Tangfeifania sp. | reverse complement strand
GGATAAACGCTGCGCTCAACTGGTTGCTGGTTTGAAGAAATTGTGAAACTGAGAAATTGTGAAATTGTTTTTTTAGACACAAGACGATTAGACATGAGTAGCAAGATTAAAGAAATCCCAGTGAAATTTACTTCGTATTTCACGGGATAAATTGTAAAATGGAAAAATTGTTATTGGTTTCAAGTCCCATGTTCCGGGTTCCGGGTTTATTTCTTATTTTGTTATTTTTTATTTTAGACTCAAGACAGGAAGAAAGTTTATACCCGGTGCTTAAAGTCTATTCCATTATCTTTATTTTGTTTTTTTCGAGAATAATAAAAGAGTGATTCTTCAATAAGATTAAAATTTTTTCGCTGTTGGTTTTAAAGTAATTTTTTAATTCTTCAAGTCGCATATTACCTAATTTAACCAATACTAGCTTGTAAGGTTTTCGGCTGGCAATAAATGAATAATAAAAATCTGTATCTTTTGTAATAACTACCCGGTGTTCTTTTAATGAAAGTTTATTAATGAAAGAATCTTTTGTCAGGTTTCCTTTTTCAAGTTGTTGTGTGTGAATACAATCGCAATCAAGAAAATATTCACAAATTGATTTAGGCAAATGGGCATCAACTATCAACTTCATGCTGCAGGAAATTCGATGTCTTTAAATTGTACCGTTTTGGCCGCAAATGCCAGACAGGCAAGAATATCGTCTTTTTCCAGATCCGAAAATTCGTTCAAAATATCTTGGGTAGTATCGCCACCGGCGAGGTATTCCAAAATACTTTCAACCATGTGTCTTGTATTTCGGATGGTAGGTTTTCCGTGACACACCTCCGGGTTAATTGTTATTCTCTTCAAAATATCCGTTTCCATTTTATAATAACTTTTGATTTTGACATTTACAAACTTAATGAATATTGCCAGATCTTCAAAGCAGGGAGTTCAGAGTTCGGAGTTTATCTGTGAAATAATGCTTCGCATTAAAATCTCCGATTTTATTCCACAGGATTCACCCTGTGAAATGATGCTGCGCATCAAAATCTTCGATTTTATTTCACAGGGTAAA
>CAYUBV010000820.1:0-1052 GCA_964443035.1 uncultured Tangfeifania sp. | reverse complement strand
TTGCCGGAAAAATTCCGGGTATTATTTCTTATCAGACAACCGGTGAACCCGGTGCTGATAATGCACAGTTTTTCATCAGGGGGGTTACTACTTTCGGGTATAAAACCAATCCGCTTATTCTGATTGACGGCTTTGAAGCTTCTTCAACTGATTTAGCGCGGATGGAGCCCGATAACATTGAAAGCTTTTCTATTTTGAAAGATGCCTCGGCAACTGTTTTATACGGCGCAAGAGGTGCAAACGGTATTATTATGGTTGAAACAAAAGATGGACGAGAAGGGCCAACAAAAATAAATATAAGGGTCGAAACTCACCTTGCAACCCCAACCCGAATGAACGAATTACTCGACGGGGTTGACTATATGCGCCTTTACAACGAAGCCCGGGTTTCGCGTAATCCATTGCTCGGAACCTACTACAGTGAACAGAAAATTCAGTCAACTGCCGACGGTGTTGATCCAATGATATATCCCAATATCAATTGGTATGATAATCTGTTCAATCAATCGACCTGGAATAAAAAAGCTAACTTCAATGTTTCCGGCGGTGGTAGAGTGGCTACTTATTTTGTTGCCGGTACCATGGAGAATGAAACCGGGTTGTTGAAAGTAGATCCGCAAAATAATTTTAATAACAACATTGACATTAACCGCGTTCAGTTAAGGAACAATGTTGTATTTAAATTAACTCCAACTTCAACACTGGATGTGAAGTTACAGGGCCGCTTTGAAAGATATACCGGCCCAAACACCGGAGCTTCCGATATTTTCAACATGGTAATGAACTCTAATCCTGTTGACTTTCCGGCAGTTTACGAACCGGATGAAAAACATGCTTTTGCTGATCATATTTTATTCGGGAATACATTTGTAACCGGTTCTTTGAAACAAAATCCGTATGCCGAAATGGTACGTGGGTATGAAGACCGGAACGAAAGTTCTATCACTGCAAATGCAACTTTTTCTCAGGATCTGAAATTTATAACTGAAGGGCTTAAGTTTCAGGGAAGAGCTTCAATGAATACCTGGAGTCTTTATTCCAGCCGGCGTTCT
>CAYUBV010000819.1:0-1052 GCA_964443035.1 uncultured Tangfeifania sp. | reverse complement strand
CAGCGCTTTTAAAAAATACCGATCCTGAAATCGCAGAAGCCATTTCCCTTGAATTTCAGCGCCAGAAAACCACCCTCGAACTCATCGCGTCTGAAAATATCGTCAGCCCTGCGGTAATGACGGCGCAGGCCAGCATAATGACCAACAAATATGCCGAAGGATATCCGGGAAAGCGCTATTACGGCGGATGCGAATATGTGGATATCGCCGAGAACAAAGCCATCGACCGTGCCATGGAACTATTTGACGCGGAATATGCCAATGTGCAGCCCCATTCGGGGTCCCAGGCCAACATGGCGGTTTTTTTCGCCCTCCTGAACCCCGGGGACAAGATTCTGGCCATGGACCTTTCCCACGGCGGTCACCTGACGCACGGGGCGGCGGCAAGTTTTTCAGGCCGGTTTTTCAATTTCATCCATTACGGCGTGGGAAAAGAGACCGGGACGATTGACTACGAAAAAATCGAAGCGCTCGCCCAGGCCGAAAAGCCGAAAATGATTATTGCCGGTGCCAGCGCCTATCCGCGGTTTATCGATTTCGAGGCCTTCGCAAAAATTGCGGAATCGATAAATGCCTGGTTCATGGTGGACATGGCGCATATTGCCGGCCTTGTCGCGGCAAAGAAACACCCCTCCCCCATTCCCCATGCCCACGCGGTGACATCGACGACCCACAAGACCCTTCGCGGCCCGAGGGGCGGTCTTATCCTGGCAAACGGCGACCTGGGAAAAAAGCTCAACAGCCAGATCTTTCCCGGAATCCAGGGGGGGCCCCTGATGCACGTTATCGCCGCCAAGGCCGTGGCGTTCAAACTGGCAAAATCCGACGGATTTTTAAAATACCAGGACCGGGTTGTCAACAATGCGCGCACCCTGGCGGCCTCCCTGATGCAGGAAGGCATTAAGCTCATCTCCGACGGCACCGACAACCACATGATGCTGGCAGACCTTCGGAACCTGGGGATTACCGGAAAAACAGCCGAGGAAACGCTGGAAAAAGCCGGGATAACCGTCAACAAAAATACCGTCCCCTTTGATACCGAAAGCCCGTTT
>CAYUBV010000818.1:0-1056 GCA_964443035.1 uncultured Tangfeifania sp. | reverse complement strand
CGATAAATGTGATTACTGTGAACTGTTGATGCAAATTTGTCGCGAAGCGATCCCTCCAGGGTAATTTGTACTTTGCCCGTTCAAGGGAAATATTTTTGCTCTTGCAAAGCAAGGCAAGGGTCACAGACCCGCACCAGCAAGAAGCTTAATAGCCATAAAAGAATTTTACCGTCTTTTTGAAAAATACCACGGTTATAAAATCAAAAGCCGGATAATTGATTTGAAAAATGAAAACGACGCAACAACTGGCACCAAAGTGGAACTGAGAATTGAAAAAACGGAATAATTCAGTTCAATTCATTTAATTCTACTTTGACATATTTAGAGGAAAACCGATTTTTCTTATTTTGTACCCCAACCCTGAAGGGGAGAAATAAGAAAAATCTATCCGGTTTCCGCCAGTTGGCGGATCAGGGTAAAACGGATAGATTTTTCGATTTTAAAGAAATGTGTCAAAGTAGAATTAGTACAATTTTCTCAAACAATCAGGAATTCTATGAGTTTAAATTAGTGTCAGGTCAACTGTCAAAGAGTAAGAGCTGTCATTTCGAGTGGCCACCCAATTTTATTGGGCATAATAAGACGATGACAGAGATGCTGAATCCGCCGGCTGGCGGACAGCATGACGTTCCAAGGTTACTTGCAGCCTTCATTAAACGCGTCACCCTGAACTTGTTTCAGGGTCTAATCTTAAATCTGTCATTGGCACGACGCAGGAGGAGAAATCTCATCTTTAAGAACAGATTTCAATGGTTATGACACTAATAAAAAGCACTGATTAAAAAGTTTAAGTTATGAAAGCACTGATATTAATCGACATTCAAAACGACTTTATACCCGGCGGTTCGCTGGAAGTTCCCGGGGGAGATGAAATTATTCCGGTGGTGAATGAACTGCAGGAGAAGTTCGATCTGGTAGTAGCTACCCAGGACTGGCACCCGCAAAACCACGTAAGTTTTGCATCGAACCACGACGGGAAAGAACCTTTTGATGAAATCGACCTCGGCGACATGGAGCAAATCCTGTGGCCCGACCACTGTGTGCAGAATTCGGAAG
>CAYUBV010000817.1:0-1056 GCA_964443035.1 uncultured Tangfeifania sp. | reverse complement strand
GTTACGAAGTTGCGAAATAGTTTCTCCTTTTACAAACATCAATTATTCAGGTATTGATATTGTTGATTCTGCCGGAGCTGTTAATCACTTCATACAAATTTTGAACATCGGAATAATCAGCCATTTCCTCGTTGTTTTTCAACTCCATTTGACTCTCAAGAAAGGTGCCTTCAGCAAAAGATGCCGCTGTTCCGTCGGGTTTGTATAAATTACCTGTTTCAGCGGTAAACTGCGAACCCAAAACCGTATCGTCCACTTCTTCCACCAGCGTATAAACGCCAAAATATTGCGGTCCCTCACCATAATCAACATATACAGTGCAAAAAGAAACCTGCGGCGATGCAAGACCAAAATCACGAAACAAGTCGGCAGCTACTTTTTCGCGCATGAGTGATGCATCTGTGTAATTATTTTTCAGGTTGAGTTGTTTAAAACCGTAAAAACGCTGGTTTTTAAGGTCCGGGTAATCGTCCTCAAACTGATCGAAATCAAGTTTAAAAGATAATTTACCGATTCCGGAACGGTAACTCGCGAACAAACTGGAATTTCCCTTAAATCGAATTCCAACGTGATACCACTCTGATTCATTAAAAAATACCGAGGATTCCACCCAAACCGGATCAAATTCGGTAAACGGTGATCCCGGGGGCGGTCCGCCGCCACCGGGAAAACCACCACCAGGTCCGCCTTCCGAGCTAATATTGGCAGCCAGATTGGCTTGCATTATCTGCCAGTTTTCGCTGCTGATTTTAATGTCAAAACGAAGCACTTCGTTTTGATTGAACACAACTGAATAATTGGGATCGGCCAAATTGCTGTGCGTAGCTTCGGTGTAGTCAGGATACTTCTCCAAATCCACATTTATCTCAGAATCACTGATGAGTGTTAAATCATCATCACGGCAGGATACGGTTGCAACGATTAACAGCATGAATCCTATAAAACTTAATCTCTTCATTTTTCCTGATTTTTAAAATTTGATTTTATAACCGACACTAAAAATGTGTCTGTTTTTATACTGCTGATTGTAATAGTCGAATTTATAATCAACACTTA
>CAYUBV010000816.1:0-1061 GCA_964443035.1 uncultured Tangfeifania sp. | reverse complement strand
TGATGCTGCGCATCAAAATCTTCGATTTTATTTCACAGGGTAAATTGTGAAATGGTGAAATGGTGAAACTGTGAAATTGTTATTGGTTTATCAGACACAAGACTAATAAACACAAGTATCAAGACTAAAGAAATCGGAAAATGGCTAACTTGTTAAATTGTTTTAGTTTATTGTCCGCCCGGCCAGAGCACCGTTCGGACGGGCCCGCCCGGCTGTATTCCCAGTCGGGGTCATTAATTTCGATGTTTTTTGCTCTTTGCCTGCCCCGTGAAATTCGGCGTAGCAGAGTATTTCACCGGGGCTCTACGCTCTAAGCTCTCTGCCTTTACACAGCTCCCGAATCGTTCCACTCTCGGGATTAGTTCGTCCATCGTCATTCGGTTCTTCGCCGACTGGCGAATCCGAAATGCCGGGACCTCACTGAATCCGCACAGCTCCGCCCTCTCGGTTACATGAACGAATTACAGTAATACCGATTTAACAACAAAATGTCGTATTCTTTCGCTTCTCTCAGAATACTTCTTTGTTGTAGTATCGTCCCGAAGGGATCACTACGTGGGCATTAACCAACATCTATTGGGTAGCCGCTATGCGGCAGTATCAAGTCAAACTGGTATAACCTGTATTTGATGTTTGTTTTGTGCTTAACACTAATGATTTTTTCGCTCTGCACAAAACAACAGAACAGAGGGTTAAAGACTTTAGCAAAATTCAAATATCTGAACCGGTTGCTCTAACTCACCTAACGGCGATACTCCGGCAGGAAACCTGGGGTAAGGCATGTCGGGTTAATTTTTAACAATCTCGAGTTCCTGACGGGAGGTAACTGCTTTTTGTTTCATTTTAACCAATTGCGAAGGCACAAAGGAGAGCACTATACCCAAAAAGAAAGTTAGCGTAAAATGAACTGTTACATTCATGTTAAGGTATCCCAAAAGAATTGTCAGTCCAATAAACAGCACATTCCCCATTATAATTATACCTGTGACAGCAAGGTGGTTGGGAGAAAGTTCGAGCAGCCGGTGGTGCATGTGATTCCTGTCGGGTGCAAAAGGTGACTT
>CAYUBV010000815.1:0-1062 GCA_964443035.1 uncultured Tangfeifania sp. | reverse complement strand
GCCAACTGGCGGACAGCATGACGTTCTAAGGTTATTAGCTGCTTTTGTTAAAAGCGTCATCCTGAACTTGTTTCAGGGTCTTATTTAAAAATCTGTCATTGTCACAAAGAACGAGGAGAATTGAAAAATCAGCGAAGCTAAATCTCTTCAATTAACAGATCTCTCCTTCGTCGAGATGACAGAAAAGATTAAAATCTGTCATCAGCAGTTTTCAGGGTCTGATGAAAAAAAAGCCTCTCCCCGGGAAATTTGATTATATTTTCGGTAAAGTTCATTTTTTTGTAACTTTAAAATCTGTATTTCAAAAAAAATAAGAAACCACACTTATGAAAACCCGGGAAAATAAATCAGCTTCAAAGAAAAAAATCTCAAAAAAATTTTATAAAAGTGAACTGAACCGGCTACAGATTGAACTGGTAAAACTCCAGGAATGGATCAAGCGAAAAGAGCTGAAAGTGGTCGTTGTTTTCGAAGGACGCGATGCTGCCGGGAAAGGGGGAACCATTAAGCGCATCACCCAGGTACTGAACCCCAGGATTTGCCGGGTGGTTGCTTTGCCCACTCCCACCGAAAAGGAAAAAACCCAGTGGTATTTCCAGCGGTATGTGAACCACCTGCCTGCCGAAGGCGAAATGGTACTCTTCGATCGGAGCTGGTACAACCGTGCCGGCGTTGAAAAAGTAATGGGTTTCTGCACCAACGAAGAATACTGGGAGTTTCTGCGTTCGTGCCCCAATTTCGAAAGGATGCTAATCCGCTCGGGGATAATCCTCATCAAATACTGGTTTTCGGTGAGCGAAGAAGTACAGGAGAAACGATTTATTGCCCGGAACCAGGATCCTACCAAACGCTGGAAACTGAGCCCGATGGATTTGAAATCGCGGGAATTGTTTACCGAATATTCAAAAGCAAAAGATGAAATGTTTGCTTACACCGACACCAAGCTCAGTCCGTGGTTTATGGTAGATGCCGACAATAAAAAACGGGCGCGCCTCAACTGCATTCACCACCTGTTGTCAATGATTTCTTATGAAGACCTCACGCCCGACCCGCTGGAACTTC
>CAYUBV010000814.1:0-1062 GCA_964443035.1 uncultured Tangfeifania sp. | reverse complement strand
ATAACCTGGTAAAAATTGTTAAAGCCCTGCCGGAAAAAGAGGTCGGAATCATTTTCAACTTTCATCATGCGCATGATTTGCTCAAAGAATATCCTGAACTGGTGCAGAACATGATGCCGCATTTATGGGCCGTAAATTTGAACGGGATGAATCCGGAAGGTCCAAAAATTCTTCCCGTTGGCGAAGGAACCGAAGAAAAAAGAATGGTTGAAATTCTCGAAAATAACAACTACCATGGCCCTTGGGGAATTCTGGGCCACCGCACCGATGCCGATGTAAAACAAGTACTGCAGCGAAACATCGCAGGAGTGAAAAAAATTATGAATTAAACTTTTGTTACCTGTTGTGTCAGAACCATTCCTCTGGAAATTGATTTTTCTCAACAACTCAACAAAAAGTGGTATTTTTCGTTAATATTGAAAACAATTTTCAGAGATACCGGTAATTTTTCACAGGTTGATTTGATTAAAATTAAAAAAGTAACAGGATGAGAGTTTTTTTGATGTTGATGATAGCAATAGTTTTTGCATCGTGTGTAAGAAATAAAAGCGGGGAGACAGGAGATAATGCAACTCCCGAAAATGCAAATGTATTTGAAGTTGCAGAAGTAATTCACGGCGACACCTACACCTACATGAAGGTGAAAGAAGGTATGAGTGAACGCTGGGTTGCCACCGGAAAAACAGAAGCCGGTGCCGGCGATGTGCTTTATTACGGAGAGGCACTTGAAATGCCCAATTTTCACAGTAAAGAGATCGATCGGACCTTCGATAAAATCTTTTTTATCGATAAGGTAAGCGAACAACCCATTGAACATAGCCACTCCGGGCAAATGCCGATGGGTCAAATGCCGATGGGAAGCACGGAACAGTCACCCAGCGGCAAAGTTGAATCGGAGCAACAAAGCAGTATTTCGCTCGATAAATCAAACAACGAAGTAACCATTGCCGATATTTATGCCAACCCAAAAGAATTTGAAGAAAAAGAATTCGAAATCAGGGGTGTTGTTACGAAGGTGAACAAAGAGATTATGGGCAAAAACTGGGTACACCTGCAGGACGG
>CAYUBV010000813.1:0-1066 GCA_964443035.1 uncultured Tangfeifania sp. | reverse complement strand
AGATAGCACTTTACATCCGATTATACAAATGCCCGATGAATTTTTCGGGTTAAACTGGCTCCCGAAAACGTAATTGAAAATACTGATTGGATCAAACCCGGAAAAGTTGCGTGGGACTGGTGGAATGCACCGTAATATTTACGGTGTTGATTTCAAATCGGGTGTGAACAATGCAACCTACAAATATTACATCGACTTTGCTGCTAAATACGGCCTTGATTACATTATTCTCGACGAAGGCTGGTACCACCTCGACGATATTATGCAGGTGAAAGATGAAATTGATGTGCAGGAACTGGTGGATTACGGCCGGGAAAAAGGAGTCGGTGTTATTCTCTTGGTGGTTTGGAAAGCGTTGGATGACAAGCTCACTGAAGCACTCGACCAGTTTGAAGTCTGGGGCGTGAAGGGAATCAAAATTGACTTCATGCAGCGCGATGACCAGTGGATGGTGAATTTTTACGAAAAAATTGCCCGCGAGTGCGCTGAACGCAAAATGCTGGTCGATTACCATGGTGCTTACAAACCCGTTGGTCTCGACCGCATGTATCCGAATGTAATTACCTACGAAGGGGTAAAAGGAATGGAAAACTGTAAATGGTCGGCTCAGCCCGACCCGGAACACAATGTCACCCTGCCGTTTATCCGTATGGTTGCCGGTGCCATGGATTACATACCCGGTGCCATGCTGAATGCCAACAAGGAAAATTTCAGGGATATTTTTGAAGCCCCCATGGCGCCCGGAACCCGGTGCCACCAACTGGCCATGTATGTGGTGTTTGAAAGTCCGCTGCAAATGTTGTCCGATAATCCGTCGAATTACTATCGTGAACTGGAAGCCATGGAATTTCTGAAAGAAGTCCCCACTGTTTGGGACGAAACCCGCGTGCTGGAAGCCAAAGTGGGCGATTACATTTTAATGGCGCGCCGCAAAGGCGAAATCTGGTATGTAGGATCCATGACCGACTGGTCGCCGCGCTCGCTGGAACTCAACCTTGGTTTTCTGGAAAACGGAAATTACACCATGCAGGTTTGGAAAGACGGTGTGAATGCCGGCCGCCATGCT
>CAYUBV010000812.1:0-1066 GCA_964443035.1 uncultured Tangfeifania sp. | reverse complement strand
TAAATTTCCAGAGGATTTCATATTTTATGCTTGTATCCGTATTTTCATTTTCCATTACCTGAACCAGTTGCAATTGTATGGCTGTGTCAGCCAGTAGCTCGGGACGAAAATAGGTCAGTGCCTGATTGGCCAAAGCAGAATTCTCCGAACTGATGAACTCCATGATTTGCGGATAAAAACCGGCATGGTATTCCGGATGTTTTTCTACATTTTGGATGGCCCATGAAATATATTCCGGTTTTTCACTGTGGAACATTTTGGCAAGGTATTCTTCACTTACACGGTTTTCCAGAATTTGATGGATTTCAGTTTGAACGGGGCCGTAAACTGTGTGCCACAAAGTATGACAAGTGTAAACGGCATCTTTAACTACCACCTCGGCAAGGGCCGGCTGTGTAGCTGCCGTGTAACCATCCACATCATATGCCTTATAAGGATCAATTGAATCGGGTATGACAATTAAATCTTCCTGTTGGAGCGTCTTTAAAACAGATGCCGTGTCTCCAAGTATGTCATCCAGTTTTTTGTAATCTTCCGGTTCAAATTTGGTATGGTCCGATTTGGTGAGTGGTTCATCTTCCGGAATCTCTATTCCAAGGTAATTTCCTGCACCGTCCCAAAACAGCCACAGACGAATCATTTTACATTCTCCGGAAATGCACACATCCTTAAAAATATGCCGGCCAAACCAAATGGGCAGCCCGTTTTCATCCTGCAGTTCAAAAATCTCCGGCCCGGAAAGTGAATCGGTTTGATCTATAAAATGATGAGTAACCAATTTGCCTTCCATGGCCCGGAAACCGGTTGTCGGTCGATCCTGAAAAGTCCCTGAAAAACCGGTAAAAATCAGAATTCCAAATGCCATCAGAAACGGAAGTATGTATTTTGATTTATATATTATCATCGCTCATAATCAGGTTGTTTTTAAAACCTTCAAGGTATCAAAAAACCTTGAAGGTTTATTCATCCAAAAGAATCTACTCATTTTTCGGTCCCAAAGTCCTGCCCTCATTATAATTCTGCACATTTTCAACATCGTATTTGCCTGCCCCTTTTTTCATCAGGG
>CAYUBV010000811.1:0-1066 GCA_964443035.1 uncultured Tangfeifania sp. | reverse complement strand
AAAGGACCCGATTACGTTATAGGTGAACGTGGTTTTGCAACCGAACTGGAATTTAATACGACCGATCGATCGGGAATGGAAGAAGCCAAAAACGTGGCATCCCGTGCCGATGTAGTAGTAATTGCCTTGGGCGAAGATTGTTTCCAGAGTGGTGAAGGACGCAGCCAAACAGAGATTACACTGAAAGGATTGCAGGACGAACTTTTGGAAGAAGTTTACAATGTAAATAAAAATGTGGTGGTGGTTTTGATGAATGGCCGCCCGTTGCAGATTAACTGGCTGGCTGACAATGTACCGGCAATTGTGGAAGCCTGGCACCTCGGTTCCGAGGCCGGAAATGCCATTGCCGACGTACTTTTCGGAGATTACAATCCTGCCGGGAAATTACCGGTTTCATTCCCGCGCGACGTAGGACAACTGCCGCTTTATTACAACCACCTGCCTACCGGCCGGCCGTCAGGAGGCGGTGTTTTCTGGTCGCATTATACCGACGAACTGAATGAGCCGCTCTTCCCGTTTGGTTACGGGCTCAGTTATACCACTTTCGAATATTCCAACCTGCAGCTTTCGAATGATGTGCTGGAGCAAAACGGACAAATCATGGTTTCGGTTGATGTTAAAAACACAGGTGACCTGACCGGTGAAGAAGTGGTGCAGCTTTACATCCGCGACCTTGTTGGCAGCCTGTCACGACCAGTAAAAGAGCTGAAGGGATTTGAAAAAATCAGTTTGGAACCGGGGGGACAAAAGCAGGTTTCGTTCCAAATTTCTGCTGAAGATTTGGCATTCTACGGCGCTTCAAACGAATGGAAGGCCGAACCCGGTGAATTTAAATTGTGGGTGGGGCCGCACTCCGCAAAAGGAATGGAAGGAAGTTTCGAACTTCAGTAAAAAATCAGAAAATATTTATTAATCTAAATAATTAAAAAATGGAAAAATTATTTTCAACAGAATTTTGGGAAACGCTGTTAACCAATGCACGCGAATGGATAATTGCTGAACTTCCGGGATTAGTAATAATTATCATTGTACTTTTGGTTCTCAACTGGATAGTAACTTTTTCGCT
>CAYUBV010000810.1:0-1067 GCA_964443035.1 uncultured Tangfeifania sp. | reverse complement strand
GGTTTATATTTAAATACGAAAAATAACTTTTAAACACCAATGGTTTGGAATTGGTAAATACTTTTAAAGGAATAATATGAATTACGCCGTTTTCTTGATTTCAGTTTTAATAGTTTCATCCGGATGGATCAGCGACAACAAAAAAAATGCAGGTAAAAATGAAAATGTAACCAATGTACCTGCCATCGCCGGCGATCCGGCAACTCTTGAAAAAGGTCTCACTTCAAGAGATGATATCATTTTTTTCGGAGGATATGAACAAAGGTATAACAATGATTCCTGGAAAAACCGTTGGGGCATTCCATGGATGAACCGTGCAACGGATAATGAAGTTGTTGCCGATGGTTTTAAAGGAGGGAAATCTCTGCGGGTGAAATACCCCAAAGATGGGGTAGGCCCTGTTGAAACTGGTGGTCAGTTTCCAATTCTTTTCCGAAATATGGATGGCATTCAGGAAGGTTTATACCAGGAATTATACTTCCGGTATTATCTGAAATTTGAAGAAGGATTTGATTTTAACCGGGGCGGAAAACTTCCCGGTTTGATGGGAGGCGGTGATTCATGGGGGCGTTCCGGGGGCAATCAGCCCGACGGAACCAATGGCTGGACACTTCGGTTTATGTGGCGGAGCAAAGGAAAGCTGGTAATTTATGCGTATGTTCCAAAAAGTGAAAATGGTAAATGGGGAAACGACAGATGGGGGCAGAACATTGATTGTGATTTTAAAGCTGAACCGGGCAAATGGCATTGCATTGAGCAATATGTAAATACAGGGACACCTGGCAAAGATGACGGTAAACTGAAAGTCTGGATTGATGATGTTGAACGGCTGAATATAGATGATATGCGCTTCCGGAATGTGGAAAATGCTTTTGGACCTGTAGGTGGTATTTTTTTCTCCACATTTCACGGAGGAAACAGTACCGACTGGGCGCCGCGAAACGATTCTTACGCTCAGTTCGACGGATTTGTCGCTGCAAAGAAAAGGGTGGGCGTTTATAAAGATTAAGTTTGCCTGGCAATGAATTGTAATCGAATTAAAGTAAATTCTAAAAATAAAACTATGA
>CAYUBV010000809.1:0-1072 GCA_964443035.1 uncultured Tangfeifania sp. | reverse complement strand
CTATTTAAGTACAAATATACTCATTTTAAATGTCAAATCCTTTGGGTACTGCGGGTTCCGAGCATGAAGCACAACGGGTTGCAATATGAAACGGTTGGATTTTCGGAGCGCGTTCGTTTCCACCGAGGAAAACGCTGGTGCGAAAACCAAAGCCCGCAAACCACTGAGCCCCAACTGTTTTATAATGCGTATTGCCAACTAGGCTTTATCTAAATAGGTTTAAATAATTATCAAATGCATACATTCTGCTTCTTTGTCCACCTGTCTTTTCGTTCAATACATTAAGTTTCTCTAAATCTGAAATCAATTTGTAAGATGATGGCATTGAAATTGAAGCAATCTCACTAACCTTGTCCGCTGTAATCATTGGACGTTTATACAGATAGTCAATTACTTTCTTTGCTTTTAATGCTCTGCTACCTAACGATTGGATGTCAATATCAATTTGCTTTTGAAGTTGCAGAATATTATCAAAAGTGATGATTCCATTTTTAGCCGTTTCAATCACTCCTACAAGAAAAAATTTATACCATTGTCCCAAATCATGTTTTTCTCTTACTACCGATAAATTATCATAGTACAACTTTCTGTTTTTCTCAAAAAATTCAGATAAATACAAAACTGGTTTTTGCAATATCCCTTTGCTTACCAAATAAAGTGGAATTATTAATCTTCCTACTCTACCATTTCCATCAAGAAAAGGGTGAATTGTCTCAAATTGGTAATGAACCAGTCCTATTTTAAGCAATTCAGGTATATGGATTTCATTGTTATGAATGAATTTCTCGATATCACTCATTAAATCAGGTACAGAGTTATGCACTGGAGGAATAAATACAGCATCATTTATTGTTGCTCCACCAATCCAGTTTTGACTAATCCGAAATTCACCAGGTTGTTTTTTTTCTCCTCGCACACCTTGAAGCAATACACGATGAGTTTCTCTTATTAGTCGCGATGAGAATGGAAGTTTTTCAAGGTGTTCGATAGCCCATTCCATAGCTTTTATGTAGTTCTGAACTTCTTCCCAATCATCTCTTTTGTCTAATGGCAAATCCTCTTTCTCTAAAAG
>CAYUBV010000808.1:0-1073 GCA_964443035.1 uncultured Tangfeifania sp. | reverse complement strand
CCATTGCTGTTAATTGTAACGGTTCCGTTCTGTGGTTCGGTTACCGGGTAAACAGTTGCTTCAATTAAATCGCCGTCCGGATCGTAATCATTCGTCAGAAGATTTTCGGTAAGCGGCTTGCAGGCCACGGTAAATGAATCGTTAACAGCCACCGGAGGATTGTTGGGTTCACCGATTTCTATCACTACCCGTGCCGTATCTCCGAGCGGTTCGCACGGCAGTCCGAAATCGAAAATGGAATAGTAGAATGTATCCTGTCCGAAATACCCGACTTCAGGCAGGTAGGTGATTATGCCGGTTGAGTCATCGTACAATACGGTACCGTATGCAGGCGGTTCCACCAATGCAAACGATGCAGTATCTATCATTCCGGCACTATCGGAATCATTTGCAAGAACACCGATATCCACCGGGAATTCCTGTACTGTGTAAGCGCTGTCGTTTCCGGCAACCGGCGGGAAATTCTGCCCGATGCTGATACTGATTGTATAGCTCTCGGCACACATCACTGAATCGTCGGGCGTGAATATGAACTCAAATGTTCCGGTTGTATCTGTATTAATCGTATCAGGTGTCCAGAATCCGCTGATTCCGTTGTTGGAAACTGCCGGAAGTTCAGGCGGAGTGCTGTTTATACACAACGGCCCGATTGGATCGAATTCAGGAGTTATCCTTGGCATCACTTCAAACCAGAGTGTGTCGGTAACCGCGCAATTATAACCCGGGTCGGGTTCGAATACGTACGGGAATACACCCGCCGAATCGGTTTGTGTTACCGACGGCGACCAGGTTCCTGCTACGCCATTTCGAGTAGTGTCCGGTAATTCAGGCGGCGTATCGAACTGGCAAACCGGATCCAGCGGCAGGAACTGCGGAACAATGAGCGTATCGATTTCAATGGTCATAACAAAGCTTTCGGCACACTGATAGGAAGAATCAGGTGTGAATACAAAATCAAAGAATCCGGGAGTGGATGTGTCAATTGTATCCGGCGACCAGGTACCTTGTATATCGTTTAAGTCAGCAGAAGGCAATGAAGGAGGAATATTAAACTGGCAAATCGGGCCAATGGG
>CAYUBV010000807.1:0-1074 GCA_964443035.1 uncultured Tangfeifania sp. | reverse complement strand
TCGCTTTGCTCGCGAGCTCGAATGGCAAGGCATTCTCGGTTCCGCCGACCGTTAGGTTGCATATAAAAATAACTGCTAATAAGTTAGGATATTATTATATAAGTACTTATATTTGTACTCATATAAATACTTGCAATTATGATAGCAGCTAATTTTACAGAATTCAGAACGTCGCTTAAGGATTATCTAGATAGTGTGGAGAATGACAGGGAAACTCTGATTATTAAGAGAAAAACTGGTAAGGGAGCAGTTTTGATATCCCTGGACGAGTATAATTCAATAATGGAAACTTTGCATCTACTCAGTTCTCAAAAGAATGCTTCGAGATTGTATGAATCAATTGAACAAATTAAAAGTGGAAGGACGTTTGAGAAAAAGTTGATTGAAGAATGAAAAGAATCATTTTCTCAAAAAATGCCTGGGAAGACTACACATCCTGGTATAAAAACGATAAGAAGACATTAAGGAAGATAAATAATCTAATTAAGGATATTCAATCTTCTCCATATGAGGGTATTGGAAAACCTGAGCCTTTGAAGTACGACCTTGCGGGTCTATGGTCCAGACGTATCGACAGAGAACACAGGATTGTATATAGTGTTGAAGAGGAGGATCTGCTTATCTATAGCTGCAGATACCACTATGATACGAAATAAAATAAAATACGCAACCTAACTTGCGGTATGTTCAATAGCCTTGTCAGGCTTTTTGCAGTGCCCTCGCTGAGGACAACCTGACAAAAAACCTAAGTGGTTTATTAGCCCGAGGGCCCTCGCACTAGAACACAAAAAAAATGTACATATACATGAAACATAAAGGTAGTATGAAAGGCTGGCAAAAAGCCCGCCATAACGGGCTGTAGCCCGTTAACGCCTACTGAAACATACCGCTGACCGTTAGGCACAATACCGGTAAAAGGTTAAGTAAAAAAAAGATCATTCTTTATTGTATTGCCAGTAGCTTGCTTAAAATATGTTATGCTAAATCCATGCAACGCAGGTCCATAAAATTAGTTCTATCTATTCCGGCCTGCCCGAACCTGGCTTGCATATGGTAATTCCCGGTTTTGTATCC
>CAYUBV010000806.1:0-1076 GCA_964443035.1 uncultured Tangfeifania sp. | reverse complement strand
ATCCTCGCATTCTTCGCGGGTCATGATGCGCGGCACGGGGTAATCCGGGTGGGCCTCGTTCAAGGCGCGCTCGGCGATCAGGGGGATGTCTTCTTCCCTGATTTCCTTTATCGTGGTGGGAAGGTCCATGTTTTTGTTCATGGTTTTGACCTTTTCGATGAATCGGTCGGCCAGCGCTTCCGCGGTGTCCCTCCTGGTGCCGAGACCGCCGGCAACGGCGAGGTCGGCCAGTTTGGATTCCGCTTCCTTTTGGCAGAATTCCAGCACGTGGGGCAGAATGACCGCGTTTGCCAGCCCGTGGGGCACGCCGTAGAGGCCGCCCAGGTTGTGGGCGATGGCGTGTACATACCCTACGTAGGCCCTGGTAAATGCCGTTCCCGCATAAAAGGAGGCAAGGGCCATGTTGTGGCGCGCTTCGAGATTGGAACCGTTATTATAAGCCTCTTCCAGGTTTTCGAAAATCAGCTTCGTGGCGCTTTCCGCATTTTCGTCGGTGAATTTGTTGCCGTTTACGCCGATATACGCCTCAACTGCGTGGGTCAGGGCGTCCATGCCGGTGGTGGCGGTGATAAACGGCGGCAGCCCGGCCATGAGCTCGGGATCCAGGACGGCGATTTTGGGGATGATTTTAAAGTCGTTGATGGCGAATTTTTCATGGGTCGAAGGGTCCGAAATGACCGCGGCGATCGTGGTTTCAGAACCCGTTCCCGCGGTGGTGGGTACGCAGAACAGCGGTGGGATCGGGATGAAAACCCTGAACATTCCCTTCATCCGGCGCACGCTCATATACGGATTGGCGATCCGGGCGCCGATGATTTTGGCACAATCGATGGGAGATCCGCCGCCGAAGGCGATGATGCAGTCGCAACCTTTCGCCTTGTAGTTTTTTTTCCCCTCTTCGACATTTTGAATGGTCGGGTTGGGCTGGACTTTATCGAATACCGTATACTGGATCCCGTTTTCCGCAAGCGATGAAAACATCCCCTCGGGCAGTTTCAAATCCATCAGGATGTTGTCCGTGACCACCAGCGCATGCTTCAATCCCCGTGCTTTCAGATTTTCCGCAAGCTGCCGGA
>CAYUBV010000805.1:0-1080 GCA_964443035.1 uncultured Tangfeifania sp. | reverse complement strand
AAAATCAGATTTATTAATTGTAGGTGTGGCAGGAGCATCAATGATTTTAATTTTTATTGGAGAAAAGTGGTTTCTGTCAAGAATGTCAGGCAAAGCTAATTCTTCCATGAAATAATTTTTTTCTTTATCGGATTAAAACGGCCAATATATGCTGCTTTTGGCTCATCCAATTTATAAAACTTTAAGGATTTCACGATTTAAGACAAAAAGGTATGATAATTGCATATTCTGTTATAGTTTGGACAAACAGACAGAAAGAAATAGTAACCATTTAAAAATTAAATAATTATGAAGACAAAAGTTTTAGGATTAATAACGATGTTCCTGATGACGACAGCGGTTGTTTTTGCACAGGAAAAAACAGAAAAATTCAAGGTGTATGGAAACTGCGGAATGTGTGAAAAACGCATTGAGAAAGCAGCAAATGCCTTGGAAGGTGTTGCTGCAGCAGATTGGGATAAAGAATCGAAAATGATTGAAATAAAATTCAACACGATGCAAACCAATGTGGATGCAGTAAAGAAGGCCATTGTAAAAGTAGGTCACGACACCGAAGACTATAAAGCGAAAGATGAAGTTTACGAGAGCCTTCCTGGATGCTGCAAATACGAACGCGAAGAGAAAAAAGCAAAACATTCGGAAGAAGGACATCAGCATTAATAAAAAGCAATAATTTTAAAAAGGGAGCTGTCAATAAGCGACAGTTCCCTTAAATTATTTTCATGTCACACCAGTTCAACTTATTTTAACAGTCACCTGTCCGGAATGTGGTTTTCAAAAGAAGGAAACCATGCCCGAAAACACGTGCAGTTTTTTTTATGAATGCACAAATTGCAAAATGATTTTAAAACCGAAGGAAGGAGATTGCTGCGTTTTCTGCTCGTACGGTTCAGTAAATTGTCCGCCTAAACAGAAAGGTGAAAAATGTTGTTAGCAGATTAAAATTGTACCAGAAATTAAAAACATGAAGAAGATAAAAAACATCCTGTTATTAATTGCAGTAGCATTTTTGTTGTCACTGGCTGCAAATCCGGTATTTGCAGGAGATACAGAACATCAGACATTTGCTGCTGAAAAAGA
>CAYUBV010000804.1:0-1085 GCA_964443035.1 uncultured Tangfeifania sp. | reverse complement strand
TAATTATACCGCCATTGATTTGTTTTTCAGCGCTTCGTACAGCACCTCCACCGGATGGAGCGCTGTTTTGCCGGTGCCGTCTTTTATGTGGTGGCGGCACGATGTTCCGGGGGCTGAAATAATTACTTTTTCTTTTGCGCCCCGCACTGCCGGGAAAAGCACCATTTCACCTATTTTCATGGATAAATCGTAGTGTTCCTTTTCATAGCCAAACGAGCCGGCCATTCCGCAGCAACCGGAAGGAATTTCTTCTACTGAATAGTTTCCGGGGAACGAGAGCATTTTTTTTGTTGGATCGGTAGATGCAACGGCTTTTTGCTGGCAATGTCCGTGCAGCAGGATTTGTTTGTGTTCCTCCGTAAAATCTTCAGCCCGAATGTTTCCTTTTTCAATTTCAGCAGCAATAAATTCGTCGAACATGAGTGCGTTTTGCGCCAGATTTTTTGCCTCGGGTTGCAAATTTTCATCCACCAGCTCAGGGTATTCATCGCGGAAAGCCAGGATGGCCGAAGGTTCGATTCCAATTAATGGCGTTTCTTTCGAAACCAAATCTTTCAGCAGGTTCAAATTTTCGGTGGCTATTTTTTTGGAAGTACGCACCAGTCCTTTCGAAAGAAAAGTGCGTCCGCTCTCTTTGTGTACCGGAATGGTTACCTCGTAGCCCAGTTTTGTCAGCAGCAAAATGGCTTTTATCCCGATGTCGCTTTCGTTGTAGTTGGTAAATTCATCGTTAAACAGGTACACTTTTCCTTTCGAACCTGCCTGCGGTTTTGGAATTCCATTGGCAACCCATTTATTCAGTGTAAGTTTCGAAAGTTCGGGAACTGATCTTTTGGGCTCGAAACCGATGGCTTTTTTCAGCAGCGATGTGTTCATCATGTAATTTGAAATGCCCCTGAAAAAATAGGCCAGGCTGTTTAGCCGCGGCAGGTAAGCAATGAGTTTCGAGCGCAGCGAAATACCATGCACATCGTAATATTGCTGCATGAATTCGGCTTTCATTTTTGCCATGTCCACATTCGACGGACACTCGCTTTTGCAGGCTTTGCACGAAATGCACAAATCGAGGATGTCGTATATTTCCT
>CAYUBV010000803.1:0-1089 GCA_964443035.1 uncultured Tangfeifania sp. | reverse complement strand
TTATTCTCCGAATTTTATCCATTTTGTTTCATCATCGTATCCTGCTTTTACCACAGTGTCGATGAACTGCATTCCGCGAATTCCGTCTTCCACACCAGGGAAATCGAGCATTTCGGGCGAAGGTTGTTCGCCGTCCATTTTTGCCATAACTGTTAACGCAAAATTGCGGTAAATATTGGCAAATGCCTCGAGATATCCTTCAGGGTGACCACCGGGAGTACGGGTGTTATGAGTTGCAATATCGCTGTTCATGCTGGTTCCCACACGCAGAATTTGTGCAGGTTGATCGGCCCATTTTGCAATCAGCGTATTGGGTTCGTGCTGGAACCATTCCAGGCCGCCTTTTTCGCCATACACCCTTATTTTGATGGCGTTCTCTTCTCCGGCAGCTACTTGCGTGGCCATTAAAACTCCTTTGGCTCCTTTTTCGAACCGAAGCAATGCAGCTCCGTCGTCATCGAGGCGGCGGTTTGGCACAAAAGTGTTGAGTTCGGCACATAATTCTGTAACTTTTAAACCTGAAATGTACTCTGCCAACTGGTGGGCGTGCGTTCCGATGTCGCCCATGCAGCCTGCTTTACCCGATTTTTTAGGATCGGTACGCCAAGAAGCCTGTGCAACACCCTGATCTTCGAGGTTGGAAGAAAGCCATCCCTGAGGATACTCAACATATACTTTTCTGATTTTTCCCAGTTCTCCGTCGGCAACCATTTTACGGGCATGTTTTACTGCCGGATATCCTGAATACGTGTGTGTCAACGCCAGCGTTAAACCGGTTTCGCTGAGTTTATCCTTCAACCTTAAAGCCTCGTCGAGCGTGAATGTAATTGGTTTATCAATTACTACGTTGAAGCCATTGTTCAAAGCCATCATTGCCGGATCGAAATGGACAAAGTTGGGAGTCACAATCGTTACAAAATCCATGCGTTCGCCTTCAGGAAGCTGCGCTTCTTTTTCAAACATTTCCTGGTAGGTTTCATACACACGATTTTCGGGCAGGTAATAAAGTTTTCCTGATTCCCTGGAAATTTCAGGATTAACACTGAAACAGCCGCAAACCAATTCAATCTGGTTATCCATAAATGCGGC
>CAYUBV010000802.1:0-1090 GCA_964443035.1 uncultured Tangfeifania sp. | reverse complement strand
CCTTCCAGCAAAGCATCGATGTATTGACGGGCAATTTTTCCGGTTTCGCTGTCCGGGTCGATGTAACTTGGAATTTCATCCAAATCATCATGCATTTTTGCCAACCCCGCATCAATTGATGGTTTAAAAAGAGGGTGGTATTTTTCAGGGAGCATTTCCTGCAAAATTGTTTGGGTGCATTCAAGGGTAACAATCATTGCTTCATCGGGAAAATTCAGCCCCCTGAAAAGCCGCTTCACCCAGGCAACATATTCACTAAACATCTCCGGGTTTTCTGCAATCACTGATTCGGTTAAAAAAGGAAGATGATAGCCCGCATCACGCACACTGAGTCTTCTTCCGGCTGAACCGTAAGGTTTCCAGAATTCCGGTTGCCTGGAATATTGCAGTTCCACAATTTTTTCGGCAATGGCACCCTGTTTTTGAATTACCTCATTTTCAAATTGTTTCGCTAAATTTTTCATAAGCAAGATTTTTTAAGCTGCATAAAACTAAAAAAAAAATTGACTCATTTATACTATTCTTATGATAATAAATATTTTATCCTTTCACTAAGCAGTGCTGAAATATTTCGCCATAATCTTTTTATTTTTATATTTCAAAACAGTCTCTCAGTTATATCTGAATTCTTCAAAAAAAATTACACTATTTTTAGCGAAAAAAAATAGTTACGTAATGCTTATAATCTCAAATTGAAAATTAGAGTGAAAACCATTTAATTATAATACAACAGACATGGAAAAACAGGAAAATTTACACCAGACGCTTAAAACACAAACCCTGGAACTGCATGAGAAAGCGCATTCTATTCCATATATAAAACATCTTTTGAATAACGATATTCCACAGGAAAGTTATATTGGTCACCTGCGCACCTTTGCCATCATTTACGGAACGCTTGAACGCCAGCTTGCGATGACAAAAAATGCTGAAATTAAAGGTTTTATTGAAGGATACCTTCCGAAACTGCCCTTGCTTCTGGCCGATTTGGAATCATTCCGTTCAAATAATATTAAAGATATAATACCATCGGTTGATAAAGCTTTGCACGTTGCCGATAAAATCCTGCTTTACAGCGAAAAAAATCCAT
>CAYUBV010000801.1:0-1094 GCA_964443035.1 uncultured Tangfeifania sp. | reverse complement strand
TTGGCGAGTTCTTTTCCAATGGCCCCGCCTGCTCCTAAAATAATCTGCATATCTCATGTTTTTAATTATAACCAGTCTTTCTTTCTGAAATAAAACAACATTATAACGGCAACAATCAGCATTCCGCCAAGCATAATAAAATAGCTGTACCTGTACTCCAACTCGGGTATATAGTTGAAATTGGTTCCATAAACTCCGGCAATAAATGTGAGTGGAATAAAAATAGATGCAAAAATGGTAAGCACCTTCATCACATCGTTGGTACGGTTGCTCACGTTGGTGTGGTAGATGTTCAGAAAGTCGGATGCCATGTTGTAGTAAACGTCTACCGCTTCCAGCGCCTGTAAAGTCAGGTCGTTTAAATCTTTCAGAAAGTTAATCGTTTTGCGATCGATTAGTGGCGACTCTGTTTTATTCAGAAAAAGCATCATTTCTTTGAGCGGCCAGATAGATTTCCGGATAAAACGCACATTGGTTTTCAGCCTGAAAATTTTTTCCAGCGTTTCTTTACGTATTTCGCGCAATACCTCTTCTTCCATATTTTCAATTATGGCACCCACATTTTCTATGGTTTGAATGTAGCTGTCTACCAGTGTGTCGGCAATGGCATATGCCAGGTAATCAGGCCCCGCCTTTCTGATGCGCCCCCTGCCATGCCGGATACGCTCGCGGACCGGCTCGAGGTATTTTGCCACCTTTTCCTGGAAAGTAATTACATAGTTTTTTCCAACTGCAATTGACAACTGGTCGCCACCCACCTGCAATTCTTCCTCCCTGAATTCCAGTATTTTCAAATAAAGTACCAGGTTGCCGGGTGTTACCGATACTTTGGGACGCTGGTCGGTATTAAGAATATCCTCAAGTTCGAGTTGCGGAATGGAAAAGCGCCGGCCTGTTTTTTCAATCAATCCGGTATCCTGCAGTCCGTAAATATTCACCCATAAAACGGAGCCTTCCGGAACTACTTCAGGAATATCTTCCAAACTATCCACCTGTTTTTCAATTACCGTATCTTTATTGTAAAGAATGTAGGAAATGTGCGCCTCCTCCATTTTTTTGTTCCCGATAAAAATGAGGGAACCCGGTGCTGCACC
>CAYUBV010000800.1:0-1095 GCA_964443035.1 uncultured Tangfeifania sp. | reverse complement strand
TACGGCGGGGAAGAATTTTTCCCTGCTCGTTCAGGAATTTTTTCAAAAATTCCGGGTCTTTGTAATCGACATATTTGATTCCGTTTTTCTTGAAACGGCAATATTTTTTCTTTTTGATTTCTACTGACGGTGGCGTCAGGTACCTGATTTCACTTGTATTTTGTGCCATTGCTTATCCCTCCTTTTTTTCTGTTTTTTCTTTCTGAAGCCTTCTTCTTTTTTCGCTGTACTCGATGGCATATTTTTCGAGCCTTACAGTCATGAAACGGATAACCCGTTCGTCGCGCCTGAATTCGATTTCAAGCCTGCTGATTAATGAAGGGTCGGCTTTGAACTCAAACAAATGATAAAAGCCTGTAGATTTTTTCTGGATGGGATAGGCCAGTTTTTTCATGCCCCAATCCTCATCGTTGATCATTTCACCTCCGCTTTTGGTGATAATGTCTTTGAATTTGTTTACCGTTTCCTTTACCTGCGGATCAGATAAAACGGGAGTACAAATGAAAACGGTTTCGTACTGATTCAACATAAAACACTAATTTTTAATTAATAATAAATATAATCCAGTTTTTTGGACGCGCAAAAATAGAAATAAATTGTTATTCAGCAAAGTAATTACAGCGGAATATTCCCGTGTTTTTTCGGCGGATTGGATTTTCGCTTGTTGCGGGTCATTTCCAGTGCACCTATAATTTTTTTGCGTGTTTCCTTCGGATAGATGATTTCGTCGATATATCCGAGCGAAGCCGCTTTGTACGGATTGGCAAATTTTTCGCGGTATTCGTCCACTGCTATTGATTTTTCTTCGGCGCTTTTGCTGCGGTGAAGAATGTTGATGGCTCCCTCGGGGCCCATCACTGCAATTTCGGCAGTGGGGTAGGCGAAGTTGATATCGGCCCCGATGTGTTTGCTCGACATCACATCGTAAGCGCCTCCATACGCTTTGCGGGTAATTAGCGTGATTTTTGGCACGGTAGCTTCCGAAAAAGCGTAAAGTAATTTTGCGCCGTGTTTGATGATTCCGCCAAACTCCTGACTGGTGCCGGGCAAAAATCCCGGAACATCCACAAAAGTTACCAGCGGAATGTTGAATGC
>CAYUBV010000799.1:0-1098 GCA_964443035.1 uncultured Tangfeifania sp. | reverse complement strand
CATTACGTTAATTACTTAATAAATGGGCTGAATAATCAGCAAATTTGTTGTTTTGCGACCAACTTCAATACGCCAGATTATAAAAGCGCACCTTTATTAAAATGTAAAAATTCATTAATTAAAACTTAATCAAAGAAGTTTGAAGCCAATTTTATAAATCGCTAATTTCGGCATGCCTAATCTTTACAAAGATGGAACCAGTAGCCAGATTGATTCACAAAACCAACATGTCGTACCTTCCCACTTCTCTGCCGGTTAATTTTTACGGATTGCCTGACGGAAAGGTGTACATCATCTATTCAAGATTTTATGAAGTAAATTACAACCGATCAGGCCAGGAATTTGTATTGGCATTGCAACAAGAATTTTTTTATGATTACGCAACAGGAAAGCTATATTTAGTTTCCGGCGCTCAAAAAGAATATCCTGTTTTTCCTGAGATGGTTGATAAACCACATCCGTCAATCAAAATTCTTAAAGTTTATCGAATTTTTAATTCATACGGTGAGGCAGAACGTCATCTCAATTCAATAGCCAATGAAATGATACTGCCAGTTATGAAGTGAATGAGTATCATATTTCCTTCGAGGAAATAAAGTTTGCAATAACAGGGAACACCCCGAGGTAAATACCTACGGTGAGCGAAAGTGCTTTATTATTGGACGGACCGGAAATATTCCGCATCAAAATCAGAAAATTGCGAACAAATTTCTTTTTGAGATTTATAATCATCTGTATTGATTATTTCACTTGCTAAAACTACTTAGGCTTTGTTAAGGAATAAGTTGGACAGAGTTGACGAAGTTATTTTGTGCGATAACAAGGCAAAAAACACAGGCATAGCCAAAGCTATGGCGAGGCTTTTTAACGCAGTTAGCGTGCAAAAGAACAAGTCTGAATGGTCAAGTTATTTCGTATCAAAGCCTTAGCATGCGTGGAAGTTTTATTGCAATTCGGTTAATAATTAACACTTGTTTTTTTATATCAACCAAAAGTTGAAATAAAAAACCCAACGAAATCATTTTATGTTATGCAGCATTTTGCTGGCATTTTTGTTTTGAATTTCATAACTTGCTTACCGTTAAATTTTTAATCTTT
>CAYUBV010000798.1:0-1099 GCA_964443035.1 uncultured Tangfeifania sp. | reverse complement strand
GTTTTTTTGCAATATCTCTTGCAATTTCAAGAGTTTCAGCCAGGGTTCTACCCTGCGCTACCAAACCCTGAATTGTATCTGAAGTTGCCAGATAGTAGCCTTCCGGTAGTTTTTCTATATGCAGATTTATTAACTTTTCCATGTTTCTGAATTATTCTTTTCAAAATTAGAAAAATTTTTGAAAACAAAGTTGATTTTGAAGATAAGGTTTTTATCAGGTTTAGCCTTGATAGCGGAGGTGCAAAAGGGAAAGTTCTTTTTGGAGAGAACGATTCCGTATAAAACTTTAACGCTTTTCAATCAAAATATCCTTTGAATCGTGCGACCAGGCTGAAAAATAGCCCAATGCGCCGTTTGAAAAGTTGGAAATGGGGTTGGCAGGCGCCGGCGATCCCGGGTTGGTATTTGCCAAATCGCGAAGTGTTGACAAATATTCATACGCGTGTTTACCGAGGGTAATCAACTGCACGGCTGCAGTGTCGCCGGCAGTAAATGACTGTCCTCTCAAGGTCACCTCTATTATTTTTCCATCGAGGGCCGAATCGTCGAAAACAATCAAATCACCTGCTTCATTTTCAAGCTTCCCGTTCTTAGAAACTTTAATCCGGTAGTAATTGGCTTCATCGATTGGATCGGCAAAATAAAGCTTTACCCGGTAACCACCATCAAAAAAGTTATTGCCGGTATAATAGGTATATCCCAGTGAATCAATTTTAACCGGTTCGTTCAAAAAGGATTCCGCAGTGTAGACTTCTCCATCAACTTCAACCCTGAGGTTGTATACATTGTCCGGCTGAACCAGCAAACGATCTTTTTCGTAAGTACCGGTGGAAGTTTCATTTATTTCGATAATTTCACCGGTATGATGCTCCAAAAATACAGCGGCACCGCTCACTTCTTCACCGGAGCCGGATTCAAAATAGCTGGCGGTTTTCGAAATTTTTACCTCCAGCGCCCCTTTTTCATAACTCAGATTTCCTTCGATAACAATCTCCGGATTGGCTTCATTCAAATCCACATCAATTACTTTTTCGCAGCCGATGAGAATAAGGAAAAACAGTATGTAGCAGATTTTATTCATTTGTCACTAATCATTTGT
>CAYUBV010000797.1:0-1102 GCA_964443035.1 uncultured Tangfeifania sp. | reverse complement strand
TCATCCGGCATTTCATTGTACAATCCCTCAAGCTGCAGGTAAAGTGAATTGGAAAACATGTAGTCGAAAGAAACAGAAGCTACTAAAATTCCGTTTGTAGATTTGCTATTTTCTTTCGGATGAAAATACGATGCCTCTCCCCGGAAGCCGGCGTCTTTAATACTTCCCGACCAGCCAAGGCCGAAAACATAGTCCTGCTCAGCCAGGATTCCGGCCAGTACCTGGAAATCGTAGCTCCATTTGTTGAAGCGGTAAAGTCCGGCGGCAGTCACCCGGTTGGCGCTGTCCAGACTCACTGCAGCCTCGGCAGTGGACGCAAAGGTGGGATAATAGCTTACCCGCAGGGCATCGGTTCCCGGTCGCTCCGGATAATCCACTTCGAAAAAGGAATAGGTATTGAAAATGTCGTTCGGATTGAATGCATAGGTCTGCGACCAGTTAATGCGTTGCCGGCCCGCTGTGATGTCCACTTTCCCGATGGTGTATTGCAGCCAGAACCGGTCGATTGCCATATTTAGTGCGTAATTATTTTGGTCAATTATATTTCCCGATAAATCCACCACGCCGTTATCGGTTTTAAGCGATTCGGCATACCCGGGAATTTGTTCGATGTATTCACCGTAGAAAAAACGGTTTCGCAATTGCACTGAACCTTTCAGGTTTTCTGCCGGATAAACAAACAGGTTCAGCCGGTTTTGCAGGTAATGGTTCGAAATCCAGTGCGACTGGCCCGGATCCAATCCCAGCAACGAACCATAACCATTTGGAATGTAATTGTACGACAACATGTTGCTGACATAACCGTTAAGGTCGAACTTATTGTCGTTTGTTTGTGCAAATATCTGAAGACCGGATAAAATTAAAATCAGTGTTATTAGTTTTTTGTTTCTCATCGGTAAAAAAATTTTCTGTTTCAACTGTTTCTGTTATGTCTCGTCATGCTGAACTTGTTTCAGCATCTATAGCTTTTGGCAATTGATATATTCAATGAGACCCTGAAACAAGTTCAGGGTGACGTTCTAATGATGTACAGACTATATTCAGAAAGTTATGATTCGGATTTTTTTCCGTTCCTGTTTTCATCACTCGCCACTTTTCCATC
>CAYUBV010000796.1:0-1108 GCA_964443035.1 uncultured Tangfeifania sp. | reverse complement strand
TCCGGAAAATTGCAGGCACTTTGCTACAAAGCTGACATCGAGGCAGCTTTGCGAACGCCCGGTTTTGCCGGTTTTCAACTGCTCGATTTGCACGACTTCCCCGGGCAGGGAACCGCGCTGGTGGGCGTGCTCGATCCGTTCTGGGAAGAAAAAGGGTATATTTCTCCTGAAGAGTACCGCCGTTTCAGCAATACAACTGTTCCGCTGGCACGGCTCAAAAAACGCATTTTTACCGAAGGCGAAATCATGACTGCCGGTATAGAGGTTGCCCACTTTGGAGAGCATCCGCTTGAAGGCGTAAATCCTTCCTGGAAAATCAGTCAAAACAATAAAGCAGTAGCTGAAGGAACACTGGGGCAGCGTGAAATTCCCCTCGGAAATGCCATTCAGTTGGGTGATGTTGTTTATGAATTTCAAAAAGAAAATAAACCCCGTAGACTGACTTTAAAAGTGCAGGTTGATGCGTTTGAAAATTCATGGGATGTTTGGGTATATCCGGAAAACAATTCAACAGAAACTACTGATATTAAAGTTGTTGAGAGTCTGGATGCTGCCACCATCAATTTTTTGGAAAATGGCGGGAAGGTGATGCTCAGTCTTGGAAAAGGAAAGGTGGCCCCTGAAATGGGCGGCGATGTGGGAGTCGGATTCTCCAGTATTTTCTGGAACACGGCCTGGACCGGCGGTCAAAAGCCGCACACACTTGGTATTTTGTGTGACCCTGAACATCCGGCGCTGGAACTGTTCCCAACCGAATATCATTCCAACTGGCAATGGTGGGATGCCATGAGCCATTCCGATGCCATTCAGCTCGATTCATTCTCAGCAGAATTGAGGCCCATCGTGCGCATCATCGATGACTGGGTAACTAACCGCCGGCTGGCCCTGCTTTTTGAAGCAAAAGTGGGAGAGGGAAGTATTCTTGTGAGTGGTGTTGATTTGGTAAATAATCTGGAAAATAGGCCGGAGGCCAGACAATTGCTGGCAAGTTTGAAAAGATACATGTCCGGTGAATTATTCAATCCTGCTGTTAATCTGGAATCTGGAAAAGTGCAAAACGTTTTAAAAAACTAATGGTAACTGCAAAAAGCACAAATCAATTACTATC
>CAYUBV010000795.1:0-1111 GCA_964443035.1 uncultured Tangfeifania sp. | reverse complement strand
ATTCCTTTTAATGAAGATTTCCTGGTGGCCATCGATCCGGAAAATAAAACCCTCACTCTTGATTTGCCCGAAGGGTTGATTGAATAATAAATCCTTCCAACAATTATTTCGTTTTTATTTCCTCAAAAGTGAAACTTCCGAAGGTTTCGTGCGTCCTTACAAAGTCGACTTTGTAATAATCACAAAAACGTAGAAATATGAAACCAAAATTTGCCTCATTTTTTTTGATTCTCTTTTGTTCCATGCTCGTTTTACCGGCACTGGCAGAGAAAGAAGTTAGAGATGTTTCCAAATTCTCAAAGATTTCGCTGAATCTTTCGGGGAAACTTTACCTGCAACAGGGCGACCGCCAGCAGGTGGAAATTGTTGCCAAATCTTCTACACTCGAAGATATTGTAACTGAAGTAAAAGGCGGAGAGCTAATTATCCGTTTTAAAAACCGCAACGTGTTTTGGCGGTCATTTAACCCCGGCAAAGTTGAAATTTATGTGAGCGTTCCTGAAATTGAAGGTTTGTCTGTTTCGGGCTCGGGCGATATTGTTGCCGGTGAACGAATTAATTCACGCCGGATGAGCCTCGCTGTGAGCGGAAGCGGAAACATCAGGTTCGACGATTTGCGCACCGGACGCGTAAAAGCATCTGTTTCAGGTTCCGGAAGTGTAATAATTAGCAACGGTGGAAAAGCCGAAGAGTTTGATGCCGGCATATCAGGATCGGGAAGTGTGAAAGCTGAAGGTTTTGAAGCTGAAAATGTGGAAGTCCATATTTCTGGTTCGGGCAATTGCAGCATCCATGCTGTTGAAACCCTTAAGGCACGGGTTGCAGGCTCTGGCAGTGTTTACTACAGCGGAAATCCGCAGGTCGATTCATCGGTATCGGGCTCAGGGCGCGTAAGAAAACGTTGAGAGCATAATATTTTGAATTGACGGAGCCTTCTCAAAAGTCATTTCAAGTATTCACCCAATTTATCACGCATAATGAGATGATGACAGAGATGCTGAATCCGCCAGATGGCGGACAGCATGACGTTTCAAGGTTACTTGCAGCCTTCATTAAGAACGTCACCCTGAACTTGTTTCAGGGTCTAATCTTAATCTGTCATTGGCACGAG
>CAYUBV010000794.1:0-1112 GCA_964443035.1 uncultured Tangfeifania sp. | reverse complement strand
TCAATTTCGGGGTAAAAAACTTTTGCGGTAACCGTCACTTCATCCAGTGTGACTTTATCAACAGAATAATGATTGTTCATGTAACAAATAATCTCCAGTGAGTTGCCTTTTAATCCGGGTTGCAAAACTTTCTGCGATCCCCAGTTTCCGGTGTTTTCTCCATTCGTTTCAAAAAGAATTTCGTCGCCATCGTCAATCCGGTAAAATGCTTTCAGATATTTGTTTTCATGATTGTCGCCGCTCCCGGTTTCAAAAGCTGTCAGTTTTACAGAAATTTCATCGAATTCCGAAATATCGATTTTTTCAGAGCACCACTTTACTTCTCCGTGTATGTCGCGGCATTCGAAACGGCCACCCGAAGTAGCTACTGTTTTTGCATAATCTTCCGGATTTTCCAGATTGACATTTTCGTATTCCAGCGTCCACGAGGTAACCTCAGAAAAATCGGCAATTATTTCACCGTTGTTTCCGCCCCGGATTCCTTTTTCCGGGATGGAAAAACTTTCCTGCCAGATTTCTTCTTCCGATTCAGGAGGAACCGAAGCAGGCAAAAAGATTGTTAAGATTTGGAGAATAATCAGAATCATCTCTTAATCAATTGAAAGCAAAATAGTAATTTTACGTGAATTTTGCATTATAGCAGACAGAGTTTAATATAAAATTAGTACGAATGAAGATTGCAATTGTAGGTGTGAGCGGGGCTGTAGGCCAGGAATTTCTCCAGGTGCTCGACGAACGGAATTTCCCGGTGGATGAACTAATTATTTTTGGATCGGCCCGAAGCGCAGGCCGCGAATATGAATTCCGTGGAAAGAAACTGACGGTAAAAGAACTGAAACACAACGACGATTTTAAGGGAATCGATATCGCATTAACTTCAGCAGGAGGAAGCATTTCAAAAGAGTTTGCACCCACAATTACAAAACACGGCACAATTATGATTGACAATTCCAGCGCATTTCGTTACGACAACGATGTGCCGCTGGTGGTTCCTGAAGTCAACCCGGAAGATGCCAAAGACCGTCCGCGAAATATTATTGCCAACCCAAACTGCTCTACCATTCAAATGGTAGTTGCCCTGAAACCGATTGAAGATTTGTCGAAAATTAAAA
>CAYUBV010000793.1:0-1112 GCA_964443035.1 uncultured Tangfeifania sp. | reverse complement strand
GTAAAGTCCTGAACTTCGATCCGAATGCGGAAAAATTTGTCAATGATCCGGAAGCAGATAAAATGCTTACCCGGAACTACCGACCTAACTATATAGTTCCCAGCAAAGTGTAAAACCTTTACGTGTTTATTTTCCTATAAGAAGCATTTGTATAAACTTTTTGAAGCAATTATCAAATGCTTCTTTTCAACTTATTTTATTTCACAACAAATAATAAATAAAAAAATGAATTTCAGAAATGGATTAATAGCTGTTGCAGCTCTCTTTACAATAACTCTTTTTTGCCAGTGCGGCAATAAACAGAAGATTGAAATCGACGTAAAGGAATCAGAAAATAAAGCCGATGTTTTTATTGACGGACAACTTTTTACTTCTTACATCTACCCCGATAATATTATGAAACCGGTGCTTTGGCCGGTAGTTTCACCCGCCGGGAACATGCTTACCCGGAGTTACCCATTGGAAAATAAAGAGGGCGACCGAACCGATCATCCGCATCATGTGGGCGTTTGGTTAAATTACGGGGATGTGAACGGACTTGATTTCTGGAACAATTCAGAAGCAATACCACCCGAAAGAAAAGATGACTATGGCCGAATATTTCACCAGTCAATAGAAAAAGCCGAAAGCGGAAAAACCAAAGCTGAACTGGTAACAAAAGCTGAATGGAAATCTTCTGACAGCGAAAAATTGCTGGAAGAAGAAACCCGGTTTGTTTTCAGGCAAAAAGAAGAGAATATTCGGATTATTGACAGGGAAACAACGCTAAAAGCAGTTATGGATAAGGTAAACTTTACTGACAACAAAGAAGGTATGTTTGCCATCCGTGTTGCACGCGAACTCGAGCTTCCGTCAGACAGTCCCACAAAACTTCTGGATTCGCACGGAAATGTGACCGAAGTAAAACAGATGGACAATTCAAAAGTAAAAGGGAATTACAGAAGCTCCAAAGGCGTTGAAGGAGGTGATGTTTGGGGCACCAGCGGCAGGTGGATGAAACTTTTCAGCGAGATAAACGGCGAGAAAGTCGCGCTTGTTATCATCGACCATCCTTCAAATGTGGGGTATCCAACCTACTGGCATGCCCGCGGCTACGGCTTGTTTGCTGCAAA
>CAYUBV010000792.1:0-1113 GCA_964443035.1 uncultured Tangfeifania sp. | reverse complement strand
CCACATCGCCCACGCTGTTGTAGTTAGCCTGCACTTCTACGGGCTGGGCGTTTGCCTCAACCAATAAAAACAATAACGATAAAAAAATGTAAATCAATTTATTCATATTTTTCAATTACAGGCACGAATTTGTTTTGTCAACCTCAAACATAAACTATTCTATAATCAGTTTTAATTGTTTTTCCAATCCGGCCTCAATGATTTTCCTGAAAGTGGACATTTCCACATCGGTTTTATTGTTCTCAATCCTGGAAATATAAAACCGCGTAGTTCCGCTTTTCATTGCAAGCTGTTCCTGCGTTAATCCGGCTTTTAATCTCGCTGCTTTTATAATACTCCCAAATTTGGATTCGTCCGAATCAATCGGCTGGCTCAGCCGAAACAAAACATCTGGCCCGATTTCATAGGGATGTTTCTCAATCTTTCCATTTTCATTTTTAATTTCATATTCAATATTAGGCCACGACAATGTATAGTTTCTCAGTTCAACCTTTTCAAACTCATTTAAATCAAGGAGTTTATATTCGACATCGTCTTCAGTAACATTCCAGTCCTTGAATATTATTTCAAAATCCAACAATCTGCTCTCGCCATTATTGAACATGCACTGGATTGTAAATCCATCAATTCGCTCAATTTTGATAATCCTGGGTAATCTGATTTTCTGCCTCATAATTTTGGATTTAATTGTTTAAAAATACCCATTAGATAGTCTTTATTGCCTTCCGCCCATTCCGTCACCTTTTTTCTCTAAGTGCCAGGAATCTTCCCAATGTATGTATTTAAGGTCTCAATTTCAATTAACTCTTCATGCTCTGCATAAATTGCATGAAAATGTGGAGGGGGATGTTCTCTTGAATAAAGATCAATTTTTATTGAATCAATAATTTTAATAGTGGGCATAATTGTTATCTAACTCGACAACAAATTTAATTAATCAATTTGAAATCTGCAAATTTATCTGACCATTGGAGCAATTTCATCTTCCAGCTCAGGTAATTCTTTTAACAACTGTTTACCAGCCAGTTCAAAGTCATCAAAATGAAATCCGGGGGAAACGGTACAGCCTGCCAGTGCATAGCCGTCAGGATTTTGCAGGCGGGCGGCAAACCA
>CAYUBV010000791.1:0-1115 GCA_964443035.1 uncultured Tangfeifania sp. | reverse complement strand
GAATTAATACCACTAAAGATCGACTGTTTTCGATAATTGCCCATGATTTAAAAGGTTCGATAGGATCTTCGCTCGCACTAAGCAAAATTATTGCTGAAGAGGATGAGATGAAAAATCAATCGGCCAATAAAAATTACTCTCTCCTCATTTTTCAAAGCCTGAATAGTTCATACAACCTGTTAAACAACCTGCTTGATTGGGCACGATCGCAATTTCAGAAAATTGAATTTAACCCGGAAAATTTGGTTTTAAACGATGTAATTGATGATGTAAGAAAGCAAATGTTGACTTTGATTCAGACAAAAAACATCATCATCAGGATTAAAACAGATGACATTCAAAAGGTTTTTGCTGATCAGGGAATGCTAAAAACAATTCTTCGCAATCTTTTGTCCAATGCCATAAAATTTTCAAGCCCCGGAGGCGAAATAATTCTTTCGGCACGGAGAAGAGACAAGTTCACGGAAATTTCAATCAAAGATTCCGGGGTCGGAATCGATCCTGAAATTGTTCCCCGGCTTTTTGACCTGGATTCCAATGCCAGCACGTTGGGTACACTGGGTGAAAACGGCACGGGGTTAGGCCTCATTCTGGTTAAAGAATTTGTTGAGAAACATGGCGGCAAAACTTGGGTTGAAAGCGAAATGGGCAAAGGAAGTGTTTTTACTTTTACGCTTCCTGCAATTTAATGCATTAATCCTTTTCCACCTGGCTTCCCCACCAGTTGTTCCCTGGGTTAAAATCTTCAGAAAGAAAATTCAGCCGTTGTTTTTCCAGCCGTGGCATCAGTTCTGTTCTTATTCTTTCCAGGTGTTTTTCTTCCAGTTCTTTGCTGTATTTAGGGTCTTTTTCAGGATAGCGTGCGCCCATTTCATTCAACATTTCAAAAAGCTTTTGGCTCATTTGTTTCACACGATCGGGATATTCATCAGCCAAATCATTCACTTCTTCCAAATCCTCTTCCAGGTTGTAAAGTACTTCGGTTTCATCTTCGTAGTAATGAATGAGTTTCCATTTTCCTTCGCGAATAATGGAAGATGGTCGGCCACCCTGGTTGCCGTAATGTGGGTAGTGCCAGATGAGCGGGCGCTCGTCGATTGAGCCGCCGTTTAACA
>CAYUBV010000790.1:0-1117 GCA_964443035.1 uncultured Tangfeifania sp. | reverse complement strand
CGTCTTTGGGATGACCGGGCTGGTTGCGCGGCTCCCCGGCCAGCGTCACTTCCAGGTTGTACGAATGCCCGTGAATATTCCGGCACAGCCCGTCGTACCCGTAAAGCGTGTGTGCCATCTCGAAATGAAACCGTTTGGTTACCCTGATTTTTGCCATCTGTAAACTGTTTTAGAAAACGCAAAATTACAGAAATTCGAACGGAAAGGTAAGGTATCTAAGAAATAATTCAGGATTCGACAAACCAGCTTTTCAGCCCCTTCTGTTTTTTCCTTTTTAGTTTTGGGTTGTTTGCTTATTTTTGCATCCGAATTTGATAATCAGGAAAAATGACAGATAAACCGACAGTTTTAAGCGGGATACGGCCCACCGGATATTTACACCTCGGCAACTATTTTGGGGCAGTGCGCAATTTTGTGCGGATGCAGGAAGATTTTAACTGCTTCTTTTTTATTGCCGATATTCATTCGTTAACTACGCATCCAACCCCTGGAAATTTGCAATCGGGCGTGAAACAGGTGCTGGCCGAATACCTGGCCTGCGGCATCGACCCGGAGAAAGCCACCATTTACATCCAGAGCGATGTGCCGGAAGTGACCGAACTGTACACCATCCTGAATATGAACGCGTACCTCGGCGAACTGGAGCGCACCACTTCGTTTAAGGACAAAGCGCGCCAGCAACCCGAAAACGTAAATGCCGGGCTTCTCACCTACCCGGTTTTAATGGCGGCCGATATTATCATTCACAAAGCCGACTTTGTGCCGGTGGGAAAAGACCAGGAACAAAACCTGGAAATGGCCCGCAAATTTGCCAAACGCTTTAACCGGATGTACAAAAACGATGTGTTCCCGATTCCGCGTCCCTACACTTTCGACGGGAAAGACATGATAAAAGTGCCGGGCCTCGACGGCAGCGGCAAGATGGGAAAATCGGAAGGAAATGCCATCAATTTGTTTGAAGACCCAAAATCGATTCGCAAAAAAGTGATGCGCGCTGTTACCGATGCCGGCCCCACCGAAATGAACCAGGAAAAACCGGAGCCGGTGCAAAACCTGTTTACCCTGATGGAAATTGTTTCGGAACCCGATACAGTGCGGCATTTTAACGAATTGTACA
>CAYUBV010000789.1:0-1118 GCA_964443035.1 uncultured Tangfeifania sp. | reverse complement strand
TGCGGTAAACACCGTTCATTCAAAAGGAACCATTTTCCAGGATATAAAACGAAAAAAGGAAGAAAAGGTAAGCTGATAATTGGAAAGCCGTTTTGCATCTGCAAGGCGGTTTTTATTTTTCGTAGAATACAATTCCAACCCGGTTTATATGCTCCAGTAAATCCGGATTTTCAATTTGATGAAAAAGTGCCAGATCTATTTTCCAGGGCAACAGTAAATCGTCGAGGTGGTTTTCTATCTTGTTTAAATCTGTAAGTGTAAATTGCGGGGCAACCAATACCAAATCGATATCGGAGCCTTTTTTGAAGTTCCCTTTCGCCCGCGATCCATAAAGTATAACTTTTTCAATTTCCGGATGGGAGGCAAATACTTTTTTCAGTTCACTTATTGTTTCGGATTTCAATCCTGTTTTGTCCATTAAGTTTTTTTATTGTTTTAATCGTTTTTCGAGCGTTGTTTTGAGTTCAGTAAAAAGCGGATAATAGGTTTCCGTGATGTGAAAAACAATCTCTTCTGCTACTTCTTCATTGTAGGTATGCGATGATTTATTCCGGCTTCTGATCATATCCATCCATCCTTCCCCGTTTTGAATGAGTCCCTTGTTGAATGCTTCCCGGGTAGCATCACGCGATCCGGTGATTGAGGTATTTCCCTGGTATTCGAAAAAATCTTTCAGGGTATTCCATGCGAGTTCATGTGTAAATTCAAATGCTTGAATTAAACCCTGCTTCTCAAGTTCGCTTAAATCCCTTTCATTTTGTATGATAATGGCTTTTTCAAGCTGACTTAAAGCTTTTTTAAAATTTGAAAAGCGCTGCTGCCACCTAATATCTTTCTCTTCATTCATCCGATTCTGATTTTGGATATAAATTTAGAAAACATTTAACGATAAATCAATTTGCTTTTTTTGATTGACGCAATAAAATTCCTGATTAAATCCTGGTTGTAAAACTCCGGGTGAAACTGGCAGGTGTAAAGCGGTTTGGTTTTGTGTTTCATGAGCTGGTTTTTGCACGTGCGGGAAGTGGCCAGCAGCTTAAAATCTTCAGGCAGTGTTATGGAGTCGTTGTGCATTTGTTTTACGGTAAATTGTTGGGGAAGACCCGAAAAGAGCGGGT
>CAYUBV010000788.1:0-1118 GCA_964443035.1 uncultured Tangfeifania sp. | reverse complement strand
GAATCAAAAAATATGTTTGCCCGCTGGTTGTCGCAGCGTTACAAATCGATTGACGAACTGAGCGAACAATGGGGAATTGATTTTGAAAGTTTCGAAGCCATTGCCGGCCATATTTTTGAAGAATATCCGTCGGCCATTGCCCGGGAAGATTTCTGGCGTTTTTCCGAAATCCTGGTAAAAAAATATGTGGATGTGCCGTGCGATGAGGTGGAAAAAATTGATCCGAACCACCTGAACCTCGGAATGCGTTATGCATGGATCAGTTCCGACCTGCTTTACAAAGCAGGCGACCGGTTCGATGTGTTTTCCATCAATGGATATGGAAATCCCGGGCCGCCGGAAACTGCAGAGATCGCAGAAATCAGCGGAAAACCGGTAATGATTGGCGAGTTTCATTTTGGCGCCATCGATCGCGGATTGCCGGCCACCGGAATCCAGGGAGCACTGAACCAGGAAGCCCGCGGAAAAGCCTACCGCTACTACCTGGAGCAGGGACTGGCACGACCCGAACTCATTGGAGTTCACTATTTCCAGTGGCTCGACCAACCGGTTTTTGGCCGCTTCGACGGCGAAAATTACAACATCGGGTTCATGGATATTTGCAACCGGCCCTACAAAGAGCTGACCAATGCAGCCATTGAAACGCATTCCAAAATGTACGAAATTGCCGACGGACAGGAAACACCGTTCGACGAAGTAATTCAGAAAATTCCATCTGTTCATTATTAAATTATTCTGAAAATCCGGATGTGAAAATTTCAGCGTTTCAGAATAAAAACGGGGAATTGGTGGCAGTAGTCTTAAACAGGGGAAATATAGAAAAAATGCTAAAACTCAATTTTCCCGGAAATTCTGGAAGGGTAAAAATTTATGAAACATCCGCTCAGCATAATTTGGATTTACTTGGTGAATTAAAAACCGGCGATGAAATCAAAGTTGCACCGCGGAGTGTGACCACGTTGGTTTTTAGACCATGAAAATTAAAATTTTCTTTTCTGCGGATTTTGGCGGTTATCAAAAAAACTCAGCAATATTATTCTGCCGTTATCAATTTTATAAAAAAGATTCACTTGCTTTACTATTGGAAAACCCCTGATTTGTTTTTCTTTATTTTCAAT
>CAYUBV010000787.1:0-1120 GCA_964443035.1 uncultured Tangfeifania sp. | reverse complement strand
CTGAACTGTGCCCGTGCCTTGCGGAAATTCAGATTTCCCATGGGCAACATAAATGCCACCGGACGTTTGTTGTTTTTCGCGTACTGGTCGGTTTTGTAGCGGAGTTTTTCAAAAGGCTGGGCGCCGCGGTACATTTTCAGTGTTTCCACTTCAGCGCCTTCTTCCGTTAAATCGGTAGGATTGAAAACCGATTCGTCAAATTCCTTTTCCGCTTTTTCATTGAAATTCGGAAACTGGTTGGTTCCCAGAAGATTTTCGCGGCGCATGGCAATTTTCTGGTCGCGTTTGGCGGCCATTGTTTTTATTTCCGACTGGATAAATCCTTCGCGGAAAGCATTCACAAAACCACCTTTGTCCTGCACTTCGAGGAAAAGTTTCCAGGCATGTTCGGCCAGCGAAGCAGTCAGGTTTTCGATGTAATAGGCACCACCTGCCGGGTCGGCAATCTTATCGAGGTGCGATTCTTCTTTCAGCAAAATCTGCTGGTTACGGGCAATGCGTTCGGCCATTTTATTGGGTTCATCAAAAATGGTGTTGAACGGTTGAACCGTAATGGAATCGGCGCCACCCAACGCCGCCGACATGGCTTCGGTTTGTGTGCGCAGCATGTTCACATACGGATCGTAAAATGTTTTGTTGAACGAATTGGTTTCGCTGTGGGTAATCATTTTTAGCGATTCCTCTTTTTCGGGACCGTAAGCCTGCACAATTTGTGCCCAGAGCAGTCGGGCAGCACGCAGTTTGGCAATTTCCATAAAATAGTTGTTGCCGATTCCGAAATTGAATTTCATGTTGCCGGCCACCTGGTCGATGGTCAGTTCCATTTCAGTAAGGCGGGTGAGGTACTCCACGCCCTGCGCCAGCGAGAATGCTACTTCCTGAACCAGTGAAGCGCCGCTGTTGGCAAAGAATTTTCCGTGAACACCGATGACTTTGAAATAGGGAAGTCCGGCGGTTTTCTCCACGATGTCTTTTAGCTCGTCGAAAGCGGCGTCATCGAGTTTGCCTTTCAAAACAAACGAACCGATTGGATCGATAGGAGAAGATCCCAGGATGCTGCTGTTCTCAAATTTGCTTTCTGAAACATATTCAGCAAAAGCCAGCGCCCCGTTGCAGTTTT
>CAYUBV010000786.1:0-1122 GCA_964443035.1 uncultured Tangfeifania sp. | reverse complement strand
AAATTGCCAAAATGGTTTTCTGATTATAACTGGAACTATGAGCTGTTTCACAAACAAAGTAATTTTTTGCCTGATGATATGGGTTTAAGGCAAATAGAAGTGAAGTCAATTCCGGTTGAGATATCAGCGCCGGAAAGGGCAATATTGGAGTGTTTGCTTCTTGCCCCTCAAGTGTTTGATTTGGTAGAATGTTACCAATTATTTGAAGGACTGGTAAATTTGAAACCTAAACTTGTTTCAGAATTACTGGTCAACTGTAGTTCGGTAAAAGTAAAGCGGTTGTTTTTGTACATGGCAGAAAAAATAAATCACCAGTGGTTTCAGTTTCTGAAAACTGACAACATTGACCTTGGGAAAGGACACCGGACGCTGGCAAACAATGGCGTTTATAATGCAAAATATATGATATCAATACCCAAAGAACTGGAGCAGTTATGATTTCACAAATATACAGAGCACAAGTCGATTTACTGCTGCAGGTGCTGCCATACGTTGCAAAAGAAGAGATATTTGCATTAAAAGGAGGTACCGCAATCAACCTTTTCGTGCGCGAAATGCCTCGCCTGTCGGTAGATATTGACCTGACTTACCTTCCCGTTGATTCGAGAGATAATGCACTACGAAACATCGAGGAAGCCTTAAACAGGATAAAAGCAGATATCGGAAAAAACATACCGGAAGTAAGCGTGCATCCCGTTCCGTTACATGGTGGCACTGATGTAAAACTGAATTGCCAAAGCCGGAAAGCCCAGATTAAGATCGAGGTCAATACCATTACCAGAGGTAACATATTCCCCACAGAATTAATGCAGGTCGTTGATTCGGTTCAGGATGAATTTGGGAAGTTTGCTGCAATCAATGTGGTATCTCTTGCAGAACTTTATGGTGGTAAAATATGTGCTGCTTTGGACAGACAGCATCCACGTGATTTTTTTGATGTAAAACTCCTTCTCGAAAACGAAGGATTGACCAATAACATCTGGGAAGGTTTCAAAATAGGTCTGATAAGCCATTATAAACCGGTTAACGAATTACTAACTCCCATACTGAAAGACCAGAAACCGGCATTTGAAAAACAGTTCGCAGGAATGACTTTAGAACCATTTACTTATGACGATTATG
>CAYUBV010000785.1:0-1130 GCA_964443035.1 uncultured Tangfeifania sp. | reverse complement strand
GTGGCCAGCATCAATGTAACCGGCACAGCTTTTAACGTAACGGCCTATCCGGGCGATACCAATTTTGAAACAGTTTTGGCAGAAGGAAGCGTCAACCTGCAGTTTAAAACGGATGCCGAAAAGAATATAACCATGCATCCCGGACAACGGGTAATTTACAACCGGAAGACTAACGAAATGGATGTTCGCGAAGTGGATGCCAACATATTTACCTCCTGGCGAAACGGCGAACTGCTGTTTAAAGATGCCACACTGAATGATCTGATTACCGAACTGGAACGGATTTACGACATTAAATTTCACCTTCAACCCCGGGACCTTGGCGATTCCCGGTTCAGGGGAATGTTCAGCTACAACAACAACCTGATTGAAGCGCTTGAAAAAATTAAACGCACCTCGGGAATTGATTATTACATTGAAAATAAGGAGGTATGGCTACGGAAGAAAAACTAACAATATAAAAACTGTCATTTCGACGACGCAGGAGGAGAAATCTCATTCTAATTGGCAGATTCCTCCCTCGTTCCTCACTCGGAATGACAACTAAAACGAATAACGAATCAATAAACAAAAAAAACGCCTATGAAAGATCGAAAAACATAAAATTTCAAGTTTAGTTAGGCTTTTATCCGTCCAGCGGTTTGATCCGCTTGACGGGTAGTAGAGAAAGGTAGAAAAGAAAAGAGGGAAATTGTGGTGACTTCCCTCTTTCAAACAAATTTCTCTAACCTGATTAAAAGCTAAATCCATTTATTAATTAAAAACATTCAAATTTATGAAAAATTTTTTAGAACGATGGAGGGAACTGAATCCCTGCGTCAAAAAACTGTGGTTAATTATGCGACTAAGTAGTTTGCTCATTTTACTGGCTGTTTTCTCCTCCACTGCCAGCGTTTACTCGCAGGCAACAAAACTGACGCTCAAAATGGAGAATGCCCGGATTACCGAGGTATTCGATGCCATCGAGCAGCAATCGGAATTCTACTTTTTTTACAACCGCGATAATTTTAACGATCAGCGGGAGGTTTCGGTTGACTTTAAAAACAAGAGAGTAGAAGAAATTCTCCAGGAGATATTTGAAGAAGAAAATGTGGAATACGAAATCCTCGATCGGAACATACTGATTAAAA
>CAYUBV010000784.1:0-1131 GCA_964443035.1 uncultured Tangfeifania sp. | reverse complement strand
AAGAATTTTTATAAGAAATGCAATACTTCTAAGAGCGTGTGCTTAGGGGGGACGTGCTTAGGGGGGACGTCCATGAAATTATGCGTTTCTCTGTCTGAAAGGGAGCACAGAATAATTGAACCCTTCTGATCCCTGTTTGCAATTGACATGTACTCCAATGTGGTGTACACTTTTTTCATACAATATAACGCTCCGACACGAATGGTATGAACAAAGGAAAATCAAATGCAAAAAGTCAACACGAAAGAAGCCCGGCGCAACATCAGCCAATTGCTCGACAAGGTCAATGCGGGGGAAGAAATTATCCTCCTCAGACGGGGCAAACCTGTGGCGCGCCTGATACAGGTTGACCCGGAGCAAGCCAAACCGCTTCAGTTTCCGGATCGCCGTGCATTTCGCAGCAAACTGCCGCCCATGAAGCAAAGCAGTGCTTCTCTTATCAGGGGTCTTCGCGATGAGCGGGGATGATTTCTATTTCGACACAAGCGCCCTGCTTCCTTATTACCGGGAGGAAATCATAAGTCCAGCGGTTCAAACCGTTTTGGGCCAGACGCAACCACCTGTCCTGTTAAGCGATCTGACCCGTGTGGAAATGGCATCCGCGATCGCCCGCTGGACGCGAATGAAAGAGATCGGGGAACCTCAGGCAGCATTGATAGAAAACACTTTTGAGCAGGACATTCGCGCAGGGCTTTACCGGGTTCACCCCCTCGCCCCAATTCATTATCAAAAGGCCGAAAAATGGCTTTCCGCCAGAAAAACGGCTCTAAGAACCTTAGATGCCATCCACATTGCCTGCTGCTGGACCCTTCACGCCAAACTGATCACCTGCGATCATACCATGCATGATGCAGCCGAAATGCTGGGACTGGAAAGCGTTCTCATTGAATAACGGCATAAGCTTAGGGGGACGTCCAAGCTTAGGGGGACGTCCATGAAATTATGCGTTTCTCTGTCTGGAAGGGTGCATCGGCTATCAGAGATTCATAGTCACTGAGACGGGAAAAGGAGTTTTTGCATATTGCAACTTTTACTTTCAATCTGCAAAAAAAGTGCGGGTTTTTTCATACAGTCTTCCTGCTTCCTTTACAGGCCACACTTCCCAATCCGATCGCTGCTGATGGCCGGCCC
>CAYUBV010000783.1:0-1131 GCA_964443035.1 uncultured Tangfeifania sp. | reverse complement strand
CTTCCTTACGGAAATGCAGCAAGGAATTGATTTTAAAAAGATCCTTTTTCCCCAGGTGAGTTTTCGCTTTCGTCAGCACCGGTTTGTTTTCTTCGATGTATCGACAGAATTTATGGAAATCGTCGACAGTATTGTGTATGGCTTTTTCGTTCATTGGCTGAAACTTTTTATTTTAATTCCTACTGCTAATTAATCGTCGAAAATAATAAACTTACCGTTCCGCTATATCCTGATTTTCCATTTTTTTGGATCGATAATCCACAATTATTTGAAAACTCTTCTGAATTTTTAAACATCAGGCTGCTCCATCTTTTTAAAAAACGCAACATTGCCATCGAAATCAACGACATGGCACATATGCCACACGAAGCTTTTATATTGAAAGCAAAACAGGCAGGACTGAAATTTGCCTTTGGTTCCGTCTCGCGCAACTACAATGTGGGCAAACTGGCCTTCTGCAAACGCATTGCACAAAAATGCAAACTTACTGCCGACGATTTTTATGTGCCCGGAAAGCGTGGCTAAAAAATAAATCGATTGCCTGATGACAACAAGGAACCGTTCTGTTCGGAGAGAACGGTTCCTTTTGAGCTGCATACAAAAACAGCTACAAAACAATGCTTGTCGGAACAGGTTAAACTCCGGCAATACTCTCATTTTATGAAAGTTGTGGTTTTGAAGAATCTCATTTTATCAGGAATTTTTTCACGGATAATTATGACCACCCAATGTTTGAAGACGAAATACAACTTGTTGACATGGTTTATTTGAAGAAAAAATTATAAATGCTCGCTGGCAGAGGCAATTAGTATGCAACTGTAAATAAACAGCAGCTCAAACATAAAAAAGCCCCGATCCTTTCGGACCGGGACTTTCGGTATAGTAAAATGGATTAGAAAATGGTCTAATCTTCTTCCTGCTCGGCTTCGTAAGCTTTGAGCAGTTCGTCCTGGACTTCGGCCGGTACTTTTTCGTAATCGGCGAATTCAATGGTAAATACCCCGCGTCCGCCGGTGAGTGAACTCAGCGATGTTGCATAGCGGTACATCTCTTTCTGCGGCACTTTGGCAGAAATTTTTTCCATTCCCCGTTCAGAGCCCATCCCCATAATCATGGCACGGCGTCCCTGCA
>CAYUBV010000782.1:0-1132 GCA_964443035.1 uncultured Tangfeifania sp. | reverse complement strand
CTGTTTATCTGGTTCTGGCTCGATTTACCCATCGGGGTAGGCGAAGGAATTTTTATCTGATAAATGATACATATGCAGTTAATCTTACTGATTTAGAAATTGAATTGCTTTATCCAGTGCCGGGTCTTTGTTTTCCATATAATCCGATAAAGTTTTTTTTACTATCACCGGCACTTATTTTCACAATGAGAATTATTGAATTTTCTTTACGTTCGCTACTTGCCCAATTTTGCTTTTTTTTACGACGACTGCGTTTCCGGCAGTTTTTCAATCTGCTTTAAAACCTGGTCCGCCTCGGCGTATTTTGCATCGCTCGCTTTCCGGTTGATGGTGGATAATTCGTATCCCTCCTGAATCAGTTTGTCGTACTTTTTGTTCAATTTCTCTGCTTCTGTTTTCTTCTTGAATAATCCAAACATAGTTATATTTCTGTTTAATTTTTTTGTTCGCTTTCTTAAACAGAATAACACTGATGGGGTGGAATTGTTTTGCGAAAAGATTTATTCCGGATGAATAGATTCCAGGAAGACAGATGAATTCACTGTTTTTGCAGATCAAGGTTTTTCGAAACTCAGTTTTCCTCCTTTTTGCAGGTCTTCGTGAGTAATGAAAGTTTCAGCCTCTTTGCCGTTTAGTTTTACGTTTGAAAATACTCCCGGCTGATTTCCCGGGGTAGCCTCGATTTCAAACTTTTTGCCCGGGTAAAACGGTTTGTCGAGGTTGAGCGTAATTTTTTCAAACGACGGCGATGCTAGCTGGTATTCGTTGCTGCCGGGGCACACGGGGTAAAATCCCATGGTGCTGAACACATACCAGGCTGAAATCTGGCCTGCATCGTCGTTTCCGGGTAATCCGCCGGGTCCTGTGCTGTATTCAGTCTGTAGTATGTTTTTTACGGTTTCCTGTGTTTTCTGCCAGTTGCCTGTGTAGTTAAACAAATACGGAATCTGGTGACTTGGTTCGTTGCCGTGCCAGTAGTTATTGTTATCGATAAACTGTGTCAGTTTACTTCTGAAGGCATTTTCACCTCCCATCAAATCCATTAGACCTGCCACATCTTGCGGGACGTACCATGTGTAATGTTTGGGTGTTCCTTCGGTAATGTAAAACATTTCTTCGTCGGCATCAAATT
>CAYUBV010000781.1:0-1132 GCA_964443035.1 uncultured Tangfeifania sp. | reverse complement strand
TATGCCTTCAGCCGCAAATCACTTTTCTGGCGGGTTGACTCCCGGTTTGATTTCTGGAAGAATAACCTTGTCGAACTGGACTTTGGAAAAGAGAGCCGCGATTTCAAACCCGCATCATTGGGAATTCATCCTGCACTGAATACTATCAGCTCGTGGTTTTTTGCTGAAAACTACATGAAGTTGTACGAAACATCTTTTATTGATTTGAATGTCCGCCAGCGGTTAAACAGGAACTGGTTGCTTTTTACAGATATTGAATACAGCCATTTTTTTCCACTTGAAAACCATGCATCTTATGTTCTTTCTGACAATAAAGATTACAGCCCGAATATTCCGTTTGGGTTTTCGGAGAACAGCAATGCACTGGTTCAGCAAAAAAGTTTTGTTTACGGACTAACAGCGAGCTACCGCAAATACCAGCGAAAACCGTGGCTCCCACAATCCCCTTTCCTGTTTATTTCAGATGTTTACGGTTTCCAGGTTTCGTTTAACCAGGGAGTTAAAAATATTTTTGAATCGGTTTCAGATTTTAGTCAGTTAGATGTGAGGTTTTACCAGCAGGCCAACCTTTCACCGGTTGCAGGCATCGACTGGCACATAAACGCAGGAACTTTTTTCAACGCCAGCCAGTTGCATTTTTCGCAGTACAAACATTTCCGGACTGCCGAAATACCGGTTTCATTTCAGTCGTTTACACACACCTTTCATTTGCTGAACGATTACGAGCCATCTGCTGCCGAAAGTTACCTGACCGCAGGAGCCGAATTCAGGGCTGAGTACCTGTTGTTGCGCTACCTGTCGGTTTTAAACCGGCGAACCTGGAGCGAAAGTCTTCACCTAAATTACCTGACTACGCCGGCCCTGAAAAACTATTGGGAAGCGGGCTACAGCCTAAATAGTTTGTTTTTCGTGGGAAATGTGGGTGTGTTTGCAGGTTTCAGAGGTTCTGAATTTGATGGAATAATGGTGAAATTTTCGATTTCGGGATTTTAATGATTCTTTATTTCTATTTTACTCAAGTATCGCAAAACAATTAAGTCTTTTAAAATATCTCCCGGCAAGACCAATAATCAATTTTGTGAATCTTCGTGTTTTTGTGCCTTTGTGGCGAAAAAAAGAGTTGCCACTAAGA
>CAYUBV010000780.1:0-1135 GCA_964443035.1 uncultured Tangfeifania sp. | reverse complement strand
AAACTTTGAACTTTACCCTGTGAAATAAATCTTCGATTTAATGCTTCGCATTATTTCACAGGGTGAACTTTAAACCTGCTTTTATTTCTTTTCCAACCAAATAATCCTGTGTTCATCTCCACCCGAATAATCCAGTTGAAGCGAGGTTGCACCGACTGAAACCTCCGAACGATTTATTTCATTACCTGTTGAAGGATCAATCCACCTGACAGTCCAAACTCCGGTCGATAAACCAAGATGAATTGTACCTGCTTCAGTTGCACCAATCAACTGAACCACACAAACCGAAGAAGGATCGGCAAGTACATTTGCTCCGGCACCTTCCGGCAATTCCAAAACAATTTCAGGACTGGGGTGCATTTGCCAGAAAGGTACTTTGGCAATAAACCGGCCCAGCCTTTCGATGGCTTCATGTTGAAAATCAATAACCGATTCGGGATTATCGCCTGCCGGGCGGTGAAAGCGGGCAGATGCTGCGCCACTGACAAACCGGCTCCACAAAACCATGTCGCCGCCTTTTTCGTCGCGGGAGTAATCTTTTGAAACAATCAGCGGACGCCGGGTTCCTGCTTCAGCCATCGCCTGTCTGTAGAGGTAAATACGCTCTCCGCCACCAATTGCCTGCTGATGCGGTTCGCCAAATTCGTGTCTTGAAACTCCCTGCGCAATGTCCACAAAATCGTAGAGTGGATCGGTGCATAAAGTTAAAGGGCTGAATTCGTGTTCACATTCTCCTCCACCATCTTTGCGGTTAGTGGATGGCATTTCTCCAATCATAAAACCCGACGGAACCTTTTTACGAATATATTCTGCCCAAAACCGGCTCCAGTCCAAATGTGCCCGGCTTTCATTGGATATATTCAAAATGATATTGGGATAACCGGTTGCTATTAAAAGCAGGTGATCTACATATTTTTTCTGAAGATTGAGAACCTGGTCATTATTTTTTCGCGACGGGATTGTGCTGTAAAAAGGAGCATTGCATTCACTGGTTTCAGCAGGAAAAGTGCTTTCGTCATAATTCACATTGTTTTTGGGATTGAACGGATGCCCGTTCCAGCCGTTTCCTTCGCCCGGATTGTATGCTCCGCCCGGCCCGCGGGTAACCGACCAGTCGTCCCAAACTTCCAGCGAA
>CAYUBV010000779.1:0-1137 GCA_964443035.1 uncultured Tangfeifania sp. | reverse complement strand
CAGCACGTAGTTTTCAATTCCGTTTTCCCTGGCTTTTTGGGCAAAATTCAGGTTGTAAGTAAAATCTACTTCATACTCTTTTTCTTTACTGCCGGCTTGTTTCAGGGTGGTTCCCAGCGCCGAAAACAATGCATCGCCTTTCAGCAGATTTTCCCATGTTTTTTCGTCTTTAAAATCAATGATTTGCTCTTCCAGCTTTGGATGCGACAGGCCGGAATTGCGACGTACAAAAATCCGTACTTTTTCAAATTCATCGTTATCGAGGAGCTTTTTTACCAGGTGTTTGCCCACTAATCCGGTGGCACCGATTACATTGGCTGTTAATTTCATCTGAATAAATTGTGCTTAATGTTTTGTTTTCCAATTATGTATATTGCATAACTCATATTTGCCTGATTTTATTAAAATGAACGCCGTTAAAGGCGAAATGTTCTTTAGCGGTTAAATTTTCTGTAGAGGTAATGAGAAATGAAAAACCGAACTTTTGGGATGGTTGGGTGTCGGCAAATAATACCATTTGTATTTGCTTTTTCCGCTCTTATGGCTGAATCTTTTTTGAAGTCATTAGAAATATTACTACTTTTCAAAAATGAACTAAACTTTTGTAATAATTTTTCAAAAACCTGCAGCTAAATGAATCATAAAATCAAGTTAATATGGGTTCTTTTGGGAGCTATGCTGATATTGAGTTGCCAAAAGAAAAATGAGATTGACAATTCAATTCAGCCATTTCCTGAAAACCCTCATTACCTGGCATGGGGAGATACGCCGGTTTTTCCGCTTGGAGCAACCGGTTACCATAGCTGGACGCCCATCAGCAGGCCAAACGAAGTCGATTTTATGGCGCAACTCGATCGGCTGGCGAAGGTAATTGATGACATAGGAAGCCCCAATGTTTGCGGTTTTGTCCGCTGCCTCCCGTACGATCCGATGAACCACATGCACGATGGTGATGTGGAAACAGTTTTGCAGCCCTGGGTAAAATTGGAAGATGGCCGTTATGATTTGGAACAAATTGAACCTGCATGGGAGGAACGATTTCGGGCCTGGTTAGACGCAGCACTTGAACGCCGCATAGTGGTTTCGCTGGAAGTTTGGGACGACTGGTCGGTTACCCGCGGGCCGGGCGGAGCATAC
>CAYUBV010000778.1:0-1140 GCA_964443035.1 uncultured Tangfeifania sp. | reverse complement strand
AAAAACGGAACAGTTACCATCAAATCGTTCGATACCGGTCTCGATATTTTTTATACCATTAATAATAGTGTGCCTTCAACTCAATCTGAAAAATATTCAGAACCGTTTTTGCTGAATGAGAAAGCAACGGTCAAAGCAATTGTTGTCGATCCGGAAACCGGAAAGAAAAGTCCGGTAACTTCTGTTGAATTTGATATTCCGCACACCAGGTGGAAAATGATTGGAATGACAGGTCTGGAAACGAATGCAAAAAACAGTATCGATGGAAATCCTTTCACAGCCTTTTCTGTTGAAAATGAATTGCCGGTAGATTTCATTGTCGATTTGGGACAACCTTACACTTTGAAAGGTTTCAAATACCTGCCCGACCAGGGACGCTGGGATCCGGGCATCATTTTTAATTATGAATTTTATGTGAGTTCCGATGGCAAAAACTGGGGAGAGCCGGTTTCAAACGGCGAATTCTCAAACATAAAAAACAGCCCTGTGTGGCAGGAAAAACAATTTGAGCCGGTTACAGGAAGATTTATTAAATTGCGTGCATTATCGCCTGCCGAAGAAAACGGGCGGGTTGGTATCGCAGAACTCGATGTTATTACTGAATAATAAAAACGATTATTAATCATTGTAAACCTGGTAAAATGAAAAAGTTTGTTGTTGTTTGTTTATTGGCGATGGTTGTTTTTCAACCCGCATTTTCTCAGAAAAAGATTTGGGACGAAACCCCGGCGCAAAAAGCTGAACGGTTGTCGTGGTGGAACAATGCCCGCTTCGGCATGTTTATTCATTGGGGGTTGTATGCCCAGGCCGCACGTCATGAGTGGGTGAAAAAACGCGAACGAATATCAGACGGGGAGTATCAGAAATATTTTGAGCTTTTTAATCCCGATCTTTTCGATCCTTCAGAATGGGCAAAAAAGGCGAAAGCTGCCGGAATGAAATATGCGGTAATTACAACAAAGCATCACGAAGGTTTTGCCATGTTCGATTCAAATTATTCAGATTATGATATAATGAATACACCTTATGGTAAGGATATCATCAAAGAATGGGTGGATGCCTTCCGGGCCGAGGGGCTGGGAATCGGCTTTTATTATTCATTAATCGACTGGCATCATCCGGAATACACCATCGACCGGG
>CAYUBV010000777.1:0-1141 GCA_964443035.1 uncultured Tangfeifania sp. | reverse complement strand
TGATTCCTCCACACGTTTTGGTGATGACGGCCACTCCCATTCCGCGAACTCTTGCAATGACCGTTTATGGGGACCTTGATGTTTCGGTTATCGATGAACTGCCTCCCGGACGAAAACCCATTGAAACCATGCATTTTTTTGAAAACCGCCGCAAACAGCTTTACAATTTCCTCAGGCAGCAATTGGCAAAAGGAACCCAGGTTTACATCGTTTACCCACTGATTTCTGAATCGGAAAAAATGGACCTGAAAAACCTGGAAGAAGGTTACCGGCATATTACAGAAGCATTTCCTGATGTGAAAGTAGGCATGGTACACGGTCGCATGAAACCGGCTCAGAAAGAGAGTGCGATGCAGAAATTTAAGGAGGGTGAAACAAAAATTATGGTTGCCACTACTGTTATCGAAGTAGGCGTGGATGTTCCGAATGCTGCTATGATGGTAATTGAAAGCGCCGAGCGTTTTGGGTTGTCGCAGTTGCACCAGTTGCGTGGAAGAGTTGGCCGGGGAGCCGAACAGTCGTATTGTATTTTGATGTCGTCGTACAAAATAAGCAACGAAAGCCGCAAACGACTGGAAACCATGGTGCGTACCAACGATGGGTTCGATATTGCCGAAGTAGACATGAAACTTCGCGGCCCGGGGGATTTGGAAGGTACACAGCAAAGCGGAATTGGTTTCGACCTGAAAATTGCCAATCTCGGAAAAGACGGCGAAATACTTAAACTTGCACGGGATGTTGCATCCGGTGTGCTGGAGAAAGATCCATTCCTGCAAAAAGATGAAAACAAAGTACTTCTGAAAAATCTTCAGGCCAGCAAAACTGATTTCGACTGGAGCTCGATTAGCTGAGTGCTATCCCCGGAAACCTTCAAACAAGCCCTTATTTAGATTTGTATTTTACCGAAAAGATTGTAAATTAGTGGACTATCAATTTGACAATTTAAATTATCATATATGAAAAGCAGAGAATTCACCCGCAGGGATTTCATAAAAACAACAGGAGCACTTGCTGCCGGAACCATTTTGGCACCCACTGTTGCCTGTTCATCATCACCCTACGATTCAAAGGGATTGCCCACGACAATGCTGGGAAACACCGGTGCACGTATTCCATTGCTGATAATGGGGCTTGGCAGCCG
>CAYUBV010000776.1:0-1143 GCA_964443035.1 uncultured Tangfeifania sp. | reverse complement strand
GATGTATTTGCGAACGTTTTGCCTGTGCAATTAAATCGGGATTCAAATCAATTCCTGTAACTTCAGCTCCTTCCTTTGCGAGCTGATACGACAACTCTCCTGTGGCACAACCGATATCGAGAATCTTCTTACCGGGAATTTGACCCAACTGATTCTTTACAAATTGCAGTTGCACCGGTTTGTAAGGAAATATTTCAGAATAATGTGTTGATATGGAACTGTAAAATTTGTTTTGATTGTCTTTCATTTTATTACAACTGTTTATTTTGTATGATATAAAATAAAACTCGTATGATTTCAATATCAAATCGTTTGTGTCAAATATTTTTCATGCTCGTTTCATTTTTTTGTATCATTTCAAGTGCTCACCCAATTTTTTATTGGGCATAATGAGTAAATGACAGAGCCGGCAACTGTCATTTCGACGAGTATTCGAGGAGAAATCTGTTACACATTAAGAGATTTCTCTCCCGGAATACCGGGATTCGAAATGACATCACGAGGTTGTTTTATTATCGTTATCAATATGAGTGCTTTATAGAAATCTGTTTTTATAAATGAGATTTCTCCTCCTACGTCGTCGAAATGACAGTTAATAAACTACATATAAAATTGCTCTTTCCCCTTTACGCTCTGCTCTCCTAATTGCCTATTGCCAACTGCAACTGCCAACTCCACTTCATGCTTCTAGTTTCCTGCTTCTTCACTTCTCAACCCTAACCCGTGCATCTACGGCCAGAATCTCTTTTTCATTGCCCAGCAGCGGATTAATATCAAGCTCTTTAATTTCGGTGGCAAACCGCAGCAGGCTCGAAAGCCGCACAATAATATCGGCAAACTTCGGAATATTGATTCCTTCCTGTTTGCGGTAACCTTGCATGAGTTTGAATGATTTGAGCTGCCGCAGCATCGACATGGCCTCATCATGACTCAGCGGCGCCAGGCCTGATGCCACATCTTTCAGCACCTCTACATAAATACCGCCCAAACCGCACAATACAATGTGTCCGAAATTTTCTTCATAAGTTGCTCCGAGGAAAAGCTCGGTTCCGGATGCCATCCGGGCAACAAGCACGCCCTCAACTCCTTCTATTTCATTGAGATGGTGAAATTCTTTCCGCACTTCTTCTGCATTCCTGATGT
>CAYUBV010000775.1:0-1143 GCA_964443035.1 uncultured Tangfeifania sp. | reverse complement strand
GGAGGCGGCAAACCGGGCAAGGTACGAAGCGCAAATACAAATGGAGGAAGAGAAAAACAAGTATTCCCAAAAACTGATTGAACAGGAGAAAAAACTGAACCGTCATTTGGAGGATGAAATAGAAAAAAGGGAAATAATCACCAACCAGCTAAACGAAAGCCGCGGGCAGTTAAACAGCATCCTGACCAACCTGGCCGGAGCAGCCTACCGTTGCTATTTCGACGAGCACTATACCATGAAATATATTAGTGAGAAAATCTTCGATATTTCAGGCTACCATGCATCAGAATTGACTGAAAATGCTGACCATTCATTTGCAGACATTATTCATCCTGAAGACCAGAACTTTTGCAGGCGAAACATACAGGAAGCCGTTTTGAAAAAATCCACATATGAATTTGAGTACCGAATAATTCATAAAAACGGACAGGTTGTTTGGGTAAGCGAAAATGGAAAGGGTATTTACAATGCCAACAATGAGCTTACGTTTTTGGACGGAATTATTATTGATATTACTAAAAGAAAAAAGGCCGAATTTGCTGCTGCCGAAAGCGAACGCAATTATAAAGAATTAATGGATCTTCTCCCGCAACCTATTTTTGAACTCGATATCAATGGAAATATTCTGTTTGTAAATGACTCGGGCAAAGATTTCTTCGGAATTGTTATGCCCGAAAACCCGAAGGAAAAAATTTCGGCGCTTCAATTTATGGTGAAGGAAGATGTGCCCAGGGTTCAGAATGTCATAAAAAAACAGGACGAAACAAATCCTTCTGCGCCAAACGAATATACCGTAAAAAGACCCGATGGCACGCATTGTCCGGTGCTAATTTATGGTTCTCCCATTATTCGTGACGGGAAAGTTGTTGGAAGACGCGGAATAATCATTGACATTTCAGAACGAAAAAAACAAGAGCTTAAATTATTAAAAGCCAAGGAAGAACTGGAACGGATAAACAACACGCTGGAACAAAGTGTTGCCGAGCGCACAAAACAGTTAACTGAAGCAAATACGCAACTATTGAAAGTGCAAAAGGAGAATTTGCAATCGCAGTTCGAAGTGCTTAAACAACAGGTGAATCCGCACTTCCTTTTCAACAGTTTGAATGTGCTGACTTCGCTCATAAAAATCGACCCCGATTT
>CAYUBV010000774.1:0-1146 GCA_964443035.1 uncultured Tangfeifania sp. | reverse complement strand
GGCTTTTATTATTCATTAATCGACTGGCATCATCCGGAATACACCATCGACCGGGTTCATCCGCAAAGTGCCGGCACACAGGAAGAGTACGATGAATTGAATAAAAACCGCGATATGAGCATTTACCGGGAGTATCTGAGAAACCAGGTGCGCGAGATTTTGACAAACTATGGCAAAATCGATATTCTCTGGCTCGATTATTCCTTCCCCGGAAAATTCGGAAAAGATCGTGACGACTGGGGCTCGGTAGAGTTGATGAAAATGGTCAGAAATCTTCAGCCCGAAATAATTGTAAATGACAGAGCCGATTTGAAAGATTACCAGGGTGGATGGGATTTTACCACGCCCGAGCAATTTAAGGTGCAAAGCTGGCCCGAAATCGACGGGGAGAAAATACCGTGGGAAACCTGCCAGACTTTTTCAGGTTCGTGGGGGTATTACCGCGATGAACATACCTGGAAAAATAAAAAGCAATTACTTGTGCTTCTAATCGAGTCGGTAAGCAAAGGAGGTAATCTTTTATTAAATGTCGGTCCTACTGCACGGGGAACTTTCGATTACCGTGCCGATAAAGCTTTAAAAGAAATGGGTGCGTGGATGAAATACAACGACCGCTCAATATATGGTTGCACACAGGCCCCTGCTGAGTTTACTGCGCCGCCCAATACATTATTAACATACAATCAGGAAACCAACAGGCTGTATATCCATTTGCTCGATTATCCGATGAAAAACTTTTTGTTACCTGATTATAAGGATAAGGTAAAGTATGCCCAGTTTCTTCACGATGCATCTGAAATAAGAATTTCTGAACCTTACGGCCATTGGATAAAACAGGAAACCGGCGAAAATGATATCAATCTGATTTTGCCGGTAAATAAACCAAATGTGGAAATTCCTGTTATTGAACTGTACTTAAAGTAGAATTGAATCAGATTTTTCAGGATTTTTGTTTCCTTGAAAATTGAATTTACGGTGAAACACATTACGCTTTTTTCCGTATTAATTAATCCGTTCTGTTTTTTTGGAAAACAATAAACCTGTTTTTCAGCATATTAAATATCAGGCTGAAATTATTTATAAAAAAGCGGTCATTTTTATTTGCAAACCCGAAATAACCCTTTACATTTGCAGCCGCTTTGAGAG
>CAYUBV010000773.1:0-1149 GCA_964443035.1 uncultured Tangfeifania sp. | reverse complement strand
TGGGCGAAAGTTACGGCCTGAAATATGTTTCGTCAACCGTTGCTGCGGTTATTGTGGCCACCATTCCGTTGCTGACTCCCATTTTTGCGTGGTATTTCTACCGCGAGCAGGTGCGGCTGATGAACATTGTCGGCTTTTTCTTTTCATTCGTTGGTGTTGGGTTGGTTGTGCTCGATAGTTCGGGGCATTTTGAAGCCTCTCCGCTTGGAGTGGGGCTTGAATTTATTGCTGTTTTTGCTGCCATCGCCTATTCCATTGTGCTGAAAAATGTGGCGGCGCGTTACAATACAATTACCATCATTGCCTATCAAAACCTGATTGGAATCGGACTTTTTCTGCCGGTTTGGCTGTTTGTCGATTTAAAAGATTTTATCAATACACCTTTCCATCCGCAGGCTTTCCGCGCCATTGTTTTGCTGGCGGTTTTTTCATCCACACTGGCTTTTGTGTTTTTCACGCAAAGTGTACGGCGCCTCGGAATGAACCGCTCCAACACTTTCATAAATCTTATCCCGGTTTTTGTGGCCGTCACCTCATTTTTTGTGTTGAACGAAAGCATGGATTTGCAAAAAATCATGGGGATAATTATTGTAATCACCGGGCTTTTCCTGGCACAGGCAAAACGCCGGCGCCGAAAAGGGCACAAAGCCATTGAAATTCACCGGAAATGAAGAAAGTGGAATATAAATCGCCCGAAGAGTTAAAGGAACTGACCGACAAAAAACGGCCTGAAACTGATGCTTTTATCAAAAAACTGAAAAAGAAAAAGCCCAGAAACCTCGATGCAATCGTTCATGAGTTGCATGACGAAGCTTTTGCTGAATTCGATTGCCTGGATTGTGCCAACTGCTGCAAAACCATCGGGCCTCGACTGATTGAAAAAGACATCGATCGGCTGGCCAGACATTTCAAAATAAAACCTGCTGCGTTTATCCATCAGTATGTAAAAACCGACGAGGACGGCGATTATGTTTTTAAAGATCATCCCTGCCCGTTTCTGATGCCCGACAATTACTGCATGGTTTACGAAAGCCGCCCCAAAGCCTGCCAAGATTACCCGCACACCGACAGAAACCGGTTTCATCAAATCCTCCGTCTTTCACATAAAAACTGCGAAACCTGCCCGGTGGTGTTTGGGATTTTTGAGGA
>CAYUBV010000772.1:0-1155 GCA_964443035.1 uncultured Tangfeifania sp. | reverse complement strand
CAATGATTAACACCCACTGGGGCGGGGTAACCGAAAATAACCATTTTGGCACCCATGAATTTTTGGAACTCTGCAACCAGCTCGAAACCGAGCCGGTGATTTGCGGAAACCTCGGCAGCGGAACCGTGCAGGAAATGTCGCAGTGGGTGGAGTACCTCAACTCCGGCAACATCAGCCCGATGACCGACCTGCGCAAAGCCAACGGCCGTGAAGAACCCTGGGGCGTAAAATACTGGGGAGTTGGCAACGAAAACTGGGGCTGCGGCGGAAACATGACTGCCGAATATTATGCCAACGAAATGAAGCGCTATTCAACCTACACAAAAAATTACGGCGACAACCGTTTGTACCGTGTTGCCTGCGGACCCAATGGCGCCGACTACCACTGGATGGAAACACTGATGCGCGATGGGGCACCGGGACGCAGTTTCCAGGGAATTTCGCTGCACTACTACACAGTGGCACATTCATGGGGCGATAAAGGATCGGCAACCGATTTCGATGAAAACGATTACTTTTTAACCATGAGCAAAACGCTTTTTATGGATGAGTTGCTGCGGAACCACATCAACATTATGGACAGGTACGATCCGCGAAACCATGTGGGTTTGATTGTAGATGAATGGGGCAACTGGCACAATGTGGAGCCGGGAACAAACCCGGGATTCCTTTACCAGCAAAATACCCTGCGCGATGCAATGGTGGCTGCGGTGAACCTCGATTTATTTAACAAATACAGCCGCCGTGTAAAAATGGCCAACATTGCACAAACTGTGAATGTTTTGCAAGCCATGATTCTGACCAAAGATGATGAGATAGTGAAAACACCTTCTTATTACGTTTTCAAAATGTATAAAGTACACCACGATGCCACTTTGCTTCCGGCATTTGTGGAATCAGAATTTTATGCTTACGACGACGGAACCATTCCGGCTATTTCAACCTCGGCATCGAAAGCAGAAGACGGAACTATTCACATCACTATCAGCAATATCGACCCGAATGAGACTCAAAACCTGACCTGCGAATTGCGCGGACTGGAAAATGTGAGTTTTGAAAGAGGCGAAATTATTACTGCTGAAAAAATCAATTCTTACAATGATTTTGGTGAAGCAGAAGAAGTTTCAACTGCATCGTTTAGTGATGTAAATGTAA
>CAYUBV010000771.1:0-1155 GCA_964443035.1 uncultured Tangfeifania sp. | reverse complement strand
TCGATCATGTGAAAAATCTGGTGGGAATCGATTATGTGGGGATTGGCAGCGATTTTGACGGCGGTGGCGGCCTGGCCGACTGCGAAGACGTAAGCCAGATGCCCAACATCACTCGTGAAATGCTGAACCGCGGTTATACTGAAGAAGAAATTCTCAAGGTTTGGGGCGGAAATTTTTTCAGGGTGTTCAGGGAAGTGGAAGAATCATCCGGACATAAAAATCTGTAACCTCCCTTAAAAATTACGGGTTCGTAAAATAACCCTGTTGCCTGGTTGCCTTGGCCGTTCTTCCCTTTCGGCAGTAATAAAAATTCGTGAAGGTTTCAGTCTGGATACTGTTTCCAACTCTGCTTTTCGCTGGTTTGAAAAAAATCCTTTTGAACTGACTAAATTGCCCAGATTTTCTACTTCTCCCTCTTCCGTTTCCATCCAAACGAAGTACGAATAATTCCGCGAATAGACTTTTTCAACTTCAGCGAGGTCAGATATTTCAACATCTATTCTGTAATTCCGGTTATCATCCTTTTTCACTTTAACACTTCCATGTGCCGCGGGAACAACCGAAGATTGCTGAAAAGTTGCCCTGCGCGCGCATGAACCAACAGTGATTAGAAACGCGATTAATAAAATATGGAGAAAAAAGTATTTCATTCTGCTTAATTCAACTCGTATCATGTATTTATATTTTAACGATAAATAATTGAGTAGGTCTGTTTTGCAGACCAATGTCATTTTTAAATTAAAACCAGTGAATTATAAAAATGTTTATAATCAGCGAATTAAATCATCCAAACCGTGCCTGGTCTTTAGCCTTGATTTTAGTAACAATTATACCATTTTAGGTGTTAATTTACACGGCAAATAATGTGGTATAATGCCGATAGATATTTGAAAGTCAATAAAGAACGAAGTGAATTTATTGAGTAATTTCAAATACAGATCGGTATTACTTTGGCGAGCCGGGAGTTGAGTGAGAATGAATTTCGTGAGTTTTTTTGGTATTCGGGGAAATGGTATAACATTCAATTTTCCAATCAGCTTTTAAAATGTGGGTTGTACTGGATTCGAACCAGTGACCCCTACCCTGTCAAGGTAATGCTCTAAACCAACTGAGCTAACAACCCTCTCTGCAAAAATAGAAAAACAAGTTCAGCAA
>CAYUBV010000770.1:0-1155 GCA_964443035.1 uncultured Tangfeifania sp. | reverse complement strand
TTTAAAATGATTGAACGGTGCAAATGTATTTCCATCCGGATTGATAAAATTGGAAAAATGCGACATCTTTCACACTTCCTTCTCCACAATCTCACCACTCTCCTTCACTTTCAGGATTGCTTTTTTACGTCCGTCAGGCAGGATTTCCTCTTTCACCAGCCAATGCTTTTCATCGTATTCCACGAAAGCATTCAACGGCTCCACTTCTTCATCGCCGCGCCACTCTTTCAGTTCCACCGGTTCCCATTTTTTGGTTTTGGCCGATTTGTAACATGCATCCATAATGGCATTCACCACATAACCGTCGTAAAAATCCTCACCAGGTTTTTCGCCTTTTTCAATGGCGCCAAACATGTCGGTGAACATGTGGTTGTAGCCCAGTTCGTGTACTTCGTCGCCAACCGGGAAGAGCCAGCCCGAGTCAGACTCCGCTTTTTCAGCAACATATCCTTTTTTACCCGGTGCCGAAAACATTTCAAAACCGGTGCGCAAAAAATTATCGAGCCGAATGGAACCATCAACTCCGGCCACTTCATCTTTCAGTTCCATGCCGCCACGGAAACACCAGCTCACCTCAAACTGTCCGATAGCGCCGTTTTGGTAGCGCACAAGTCCAATGGCATGGTCTTCAGCAGCAATGGGTTTTACCTGCGTGTCGGCCCAGCAAACCACTTCCAGCGGACGGATGTTTTTTCCGATAAAACTGCGGCCGATTTCAATGCAGTGGCAGCCCAGGTCGACGATGGCTCCCCCACCCGATTTTTCCGGGTTCCAGAACCAGTCGCTGTGCGGCCCGGGATGCGCCTCGCGCGACCGTACCCACAGCACTTTGCCGATGGCGCCGTTTTCCACCGATTCATGTGCTTTCAGGTGCTTGGGTGTGTACACCAAATCTTCCAAATAACCATGAAAAACACCTGTTTCTTCCACTTTCTGCAAAATTTCCCAGGCCTCCTGAGCATTTCGTCCGAGAGGCTTTGTACACAAAACCGGTTTCCCGGCATTGGCGGCTGCAAAAATGGCTTCTTTGTGCAAATCGTTGGGCAATCCAACCACCACGGCATCCACGCCCGGATTGGTCACCGCTTCCTGCAAATCGTTCGTCCAAACCGGGATGTTGTACTCTTTGGCAAAGCGTTCACCGCGTTTTTCAGA
>CAYUBV010000769.1:0-1156 GCA_964443035.1 uncultured Tangfeifania sp. | reverse complement strand
GGTTCACAAGCTGTTACCAGTATTATTGCTAATACGGCAAATATTCCTGTTTTTAATATATTTTTCATAATTAATTCCTTTTAAATAATTAGTTATATCCTTCATTTTGCTGCAACTTGAATTCCCCTTCGGTTTTATCAATTTCCGATTGTGGAATTGGCAGGTATTTCATGTAAGGTTCCCATGTACGTACCGATGAATACTCAGGAAGATTATCATTTAGCACCTCGGTATCGCCCCAGCGAACCACATCCCAGAAACGCATTCCTTCGCCAACGAATTCACGGCGGCGTTCAAGTTTGATGTTCTCGGCAGTAGCCGGGACAGGTTCGAGTCCTGCACGCTGACGCACCTGGTCAAGGCAGTTTTGTGCTGATATGCCATCAACAGGCGCAACATCATGAATAGTAATTAATTCGGCTGCATTAAGTAATGCTTCGGCATAACGGAATATGCGCAGGTTGTTTTCGAAGTTTAGGTCTTGTGTATAAGGCGCATCGTTATAATCTTGCCGGGCTGCATATTTGGCCATAAAATAGCCTGTGTTCTGGAATCGCTCTGTGTAGGTTCCGTCTTCAAAATAATTGATTGAAGCCGGCAAACGTTCATCATCTTCTTCAAATATTCCAGGTGTTTCCGGTCGTACTGGTCCAAATCCCCATCCACCTATGTAATTGGCATTGCCGCTGAGTTGGTCAACCCCACTCAATTCGTTAGGCGAGATAAAAGCCGGAAGGTTGGTTCCGTATCCCGTCCATGCAGCACCCCAGGCTTTACCCTCAGGAAGGTGGTTCGCTTCAAAAATTGAACCGGGGCCAAATTCACCGTCACGTGTCCATATTGATGCATAATCAACCAGCTCAAACTCCCCGCTGTTAATAATTTCAGCCATGTCAGCTAACACTTCGCCGTAACGCGATTGGTCCTGCTGATACATAACAGTCCTTGCTTTCAACATCATAGCCGCAGCCTTTGTAGCACGGCCATCGTTTTGTGGTGTAGTCCGCACGGGCAATTTTTCTCCTTCAATTGCATAATCGAGGTCTTCTATAATTTGAGTATATATTTCATCGGCAGTGTACTGCTCTGACATATATGGTTCAGGAAGATCTTCTTCGAAATAAGGGATGTTCCCCCAGAATTTCCATAACCAATG
>CAYUBV010000768.1:0-1157 GCA_964443035.1 uncultured Tangfeifania sp. | reverse complement strand
TCAAATAGTTCTTCTCTAATTTTTTCTTTTTTCTTTTCGCTCACAGCCGGGTCGTGCCGTATTTTGTTGTACCGGTGCATTTTGTCAAATAATTCATTTTTTAATGAACTTGAAAGTTTTTTGAATTCAGCAAACTGTTTTTGCTTTATAACTTTATTATCTGAAAGAAAATTGTAATACATCAAAGTGGAATCAAATACCTCTGTCAGAATCTCATCATTCACATCGTAATGTTTAAAGATAAATTTGTGCATTATCTGTTTAAAATATTGACATAAGTAATTAATATCTTCCCAAACAAACGTCTCATTACTTACTGATTCCACAAAGTGAAAGAATTGTGCTAAAGTTTTGAAGAGTGAATGAAGATTATGTGCTTTGAATCGATATTTCCCCGACAAAGCCATATGAAAAATAAGAAGTTTTTGCTGGTTCATTAATTCAACATATTCATCCAATTCAGACCATTCTTCATTGTTCTTATACTCTTTAATTCTCTTATGATCAGCAGGTCGCAGGTAGTATTCTTTCAAAGACAAATTATTCTTTTTCATGACTTTGCAATCGGCAAGATTGTTTTTAGGATGTTCGTGATCTGAATCTGCTTTCATTGAAAAATTTAAATATTTTTCTGCATCTTCAAAATTCTTCTCTGATAAATAATACAATCCTAAGTTATTCAGAAAATATGTATTTTTTGGCTGCAGACGAACTGCTTGCATGCCATATTCAATAGCTTTGTCATGTTCTTCCAACAGGTTAAATGCACTCGCAGCAAAATCGTAAAGTTTTGCTTTATCCGGAAATTTCCCGATTAGTTTTAAAGCGTAACGGACCACAAATTCTTCGTGAAACACTTTCTCCAAATTATCAAAAAATATATCGTAAACTTTACTGATAGTATCCCATGAGTTTATTTTTACGCATATCTCAAAAGCAGTATCGAGAGTTTCCACTGCTAAGTCTGTGTTAACCGATAGTAACCTTACCCCCATATCAAAATAAGCAGGATAAAAAGAAGGACATATACCGATAATACGTTGCTCTGCTTCTATGAACTCCTCATTTGTCAATGCCCTCCCCAAACGAAACTGAGGGGGCAACATATTATCCGCATAAATGACAGAATATTCATTTTCTGCATTTTTCCAGGCTTT
>CAYUBV010000767.1:0-1157 GCA_964443035.1 uncultured Tangfeifania sp. | reverse complement strand
GCTTGGTTATTGGATGGCACCACAGAAACAGTTGCATGGGAAGGATTGGATCATGGCATGTCCCATGTGAGAGGATACAATGCCGTTCCCGTTCCCGCCGCAGTATGGCTGCTGGGTTCGGGCGTGCTCGGGCTGGTGGCAATCAGACGCCGGCGGTCATAGCGGTTCATAATTGACAAACAAGAGGATTCATGCAAATAAAAAAGCGCTTTCCTCAAGCCGGGTGGGGTGATTCAACCAACCCCACCCGGCTTCAATTCCGCCCCGTGTCTCCGTCATAGTGATGCGGGGCAAAGCCCCGGAAAATTTAAAGATCTAACTCTTGTAAAACTCACCCATATCCAGGTGAATGGATTCATTCAGATGCAATGCCATGATCGTGATATGGGTTTTTTCTATTTCATCGATCCGAAATTTGTCTTCCAGTAAATCTCCCTTTCCAGCGACAATGACCTGTTTGCCTTTGGACAGGAAGACAAACATGTTCGTTTCATGTTCAAATATTCCGAAAATCCGGTATTCTGATATTTTCCTTTTGGCTTCCTGAATCAGTTCCCGGCGGTCCTGTTCCGGATCTTCAATCGGGGTGTCATCCAGAGGGGGCTCGGGGGATGTTTCCGGCGCGGGAGCAGGCCGGGGGGGCTGGTAAATTGAAAAAAGATCCTGGTGAACCGTTGCAGAGACCGGCGGCGGATCAATGAACCGGGAAACCGTGTCATGGACGGTATGAGTGTTGGTCCGGTTTTTGGTGATGGTTTCGGGCCGGTCCGGGAGAGGCTTTTGTACGGTATAGGTCAGGGCCTCTACCCGGGCCTGCTCGAACGGGTTGAATGCCCGGTACACAATGCTGACAACCAGGAGAATCAAGGCAACCACGAACAGGATATGTTTTTTACCCATGGTCATTCGCATTCCATATTAAAGTTAAGCCCACCATACCCGAAACCTTTGCAAATGTCAAACCCGCACCCATCAAACAAAAAGTCCGGTCTGTCCGCACCGCTTCTTGCGTGATAATTGCCTGCCCCTGGCCCGGTCTTTCATAATTTCTCCTGTTGACAACATTCATTGATCCGATGTACCTTTTTTTAAACATCGGTGGCATGTAACCGAAAGGGCGGAGCTATCTGCTGAGACGGTCTGTGAAGACGCTGATG
>CAYUBV010000766.1:0-1160 GCA_964443035.1 uncultured Tangfeifania sp. | reverse complement strand
GACTGTAAAGCAGTTGGAGGATTTTTTTCTTTTGCCGGTGTTTTTTCAGTTCATTCCCGGCCAGTTCTTTGGTTTTAGTGGCAGTGTCAAAAATCATAAAATAGTTAATTGTTTAATTTTAATGATACAAGTTACAGATTATCCGCTACTTTTTCCAAATTCTTTCTCATTTTTTTAAATTACCATTGTTAGTAATTTAAATTTAAAACGATAGTAGAACAAGTTATAAACAATTTTAATACAAGACAAATAAATCTTTTATCTTATGTTGCAGTAGGTTTAAATAGAAAAAATTATTTAGTTGTTTGTTGATTTGGTCTCAACCACTATTACCCCGTTCATGCCGCGCGATCCATATCGTGCAGAGGCAGAGGCTCCTTTCAGCAAATTGATTGATTTGATCTGTGTTGTGGGAATATTTTTAATCACATCAAATTGCACCACCGTCCCGTCAACCACATATAAAATATTGTTGTTGTCAAAGGTATTTGTTCCTCTTCTGATTGTGGTGAACTTATCATCGATGATTTCCATTACCGAGTTGTAATTGCTGAAATCGTTGTCCGGTTTAGCATGTTCAATGGCATGTGTCAGTTTATCTTTATCGATATGGTTGTAGCCTGTTGCCATCTCAATATTTTTATTGCCGTTTCGGAGTTTCAGGTTTACATTTACCGAATCGGCAGGTTCAACCCGTTTCAAATTAACTTTTTTATTGTAAAATCCATTGGCTTCAAAAACAAGCTTGTCCTTTTTGCCGCAGATAATTGTGTAATAGCCGCTTGAATCGGATATTGCTTCTGCTCCCGATTTTTTAGCAGTAACAGAAACTTTGTTTAGTGGATAATTTTCAAATGTTGTAACGCGTCCTTTAATCTTGTGTTGCTGGGCATTCATTTGAAAACCAAGTAAGAAAATCATCGAAAAAATAAAGGAAAATTTGATTGTGCTCATCGCATTAAAATTAAAAGGTCTATAATTATTGGTTATTAGCAGAAAAATTAAAATTACTATGCATCTTACTTAACAAATATTATGCCTGCGGGAAACAGATTCCCTTCATTTATCTATGTTTTAAATTACATAATCTTTTATGAAAAATAATAACCGCCCCGGGAAACCGGGACGGTTATTGTATTTTTCATATCGAATCATTCGGA
>CAYUBV010000765.1:0-1160 GCA_964443035.1 uncultured Tangfeifania sp. | reverse complement strand
TATTTTTTCCTGAGATTCGGTAGAACGGTTTTGCAGGCGTTTTTTCAGTTCTTCAACCGAAGGCGGCTGCACATAAATTGCCAGTGCTTCGTTGCCGTAATATTTTTTAATATTCAGCCCCCCAACCACGTCTACATCGAAAATTACATTTTTTCCGGCGTTTCTTATTCGTTCCACTTCACTTTTCAGGGTACCGTAAAAAATGCCGCTGTAAACTTCTTCCCATTCCAAAAATTCGTTGGTTGCAATTTTTTTTCTGAATTCTTTTTCAGAAATGAAGTAATAATCTTTTCCGTGTACCTCCCCGGTCCGCGGCTCACGGCTGGTTGCTGAAACCGAAAAACTTAAGTTGAAATTTTGCTCAAGCAAATGTTTTACAATGGTTGTTTTGCCTGAACCGGACGGCGCTGAAAATATGATGAGCTTGCCTTTCATTCTACAATACATTCAGCAATTGTTCTTTTATCCGTTCCAGGTGATCTTTCATCTCCACCACCACACGCTGGATGGTGCTTTCGTAAGCTTTAGACCCGACGGTATTAATTTCGCGGCCCATTTCCTGGGAGATAAATGCCAGTTTTTTGCCATTGGGTGTCGGCTGCGAAATGGTTTCCAGAAAATAGGTGCAGTGGTTTTCAAGCCGCACTTTTTCTTCGTTCATGTCCATTTTATCGAGGTAGTAAATCAGTTCCTGCTCAAACCGGTTTTCATCCACATTTCCGCTCATGTTTAGTTTACTCAAACTGTCGGTAATGCGCGTTTTTATCGTTTCGATGCGTTGCTCTTCGAATGGCGTGATTTCTTTCAGCAACTCACTGATAGCTCGGGTGTTTTTTATAATGTCCGTTTCGAGCGCTTTTCCTTCCTGTATGCGGAATTCGTCGATTTGCTGAACGGCTGCCCGGATATTTTCCAGAATAATCTGCCACTCTTTTTCATCGAGCGTTTCGTATTCGGTTTTTACCACATCGGGCAAACGGAGCGCAGCATTCAGTGTGCTTTGGTCGGTTTTTAGTTTGAATTCGTCATTAATTTTCTGAAGGTGCCTGAAGTAGCTTTTCAGAATCGGTTCGTTAATTTTTGAATTCGATTCTTCGCCGTGATTTTCAACATAAATGGTAAAGTCCACTTTTCCGCGAATGAGTTTTTCTGAAAGCTCT
>CAYUBV010000764.1:0-1161 GCA_964443035.1 uncultured Tangfeifania sp. | reverse complement strand
TTCCCTTCTGAAATTTTCGAGCTGTGTTTCCGAAAGCCGGCCTTCCAGAAATGAGCGGGCATAAATTCCCGGCGACGCATGCCCCTGAAAATAAACAATGTCGGCAGGTGAATCGCCATCGCTTCCTTTAAAAAAATGGTTGAACCCCACTTCGTACAATGTGGCTGCCGATGCATAAGTGGAAATGTGCCCGCCAATTCCTTCTTTTTTGCGGTTGGCCTGCACCACCATTGCCATGGCATTCCACCGGATAATACTTTTTATTTTGCGCTCCAGTTCGCGGTTTCCGGGATACGATTCTTCTTCTGAAGCCGGAATTGTATTAATGTAAGGTGTGTTGAGGTGTGCACTTAGCTGAATTCCTTTTTCCGAAACCCGGTCCCAGAGCAATTCAATAATTTCTTCTACCCGTTCCTCGTCTTCATTTTTAATGATGAAATCAATTGAATCAAGCCATTCCTTGTTTTCAAAGCTTCTTATTTTATCTTTTTCTGCCATTTTTCCTGATTTATTTTGTGATACGCTTCTTCTTTTTCTTTTTTTATTCCATGGGTAATCCGGCTTCTTTCCAGGCTTTTTTGCCGCCTTTGTAATGCCATACATTTTTGAATCCTGAATCATCGAGTTTTTTTGCTGCGGTGGGGCTGGCCGTGCAATCTTCGTCTGAACAGTACACTACGAGGTTATCTTCTTTGTCGAATTTTTTACGTGCTTCGAAACTGATTTTTTTGAGTGGGATGTTTATTGCTCCTTTAATGTGCGATTTATTGTATTCTTTTTCTTCCAGCACTTCAATCAGGGTAACCTCATTGTTGTCGAGTTTTTTCTTTAATTCTTCGGTTTCAATTGTTTTCATATGAATTTTTTTGCTGATTCATTTCCTGAATGACAACTGTTATACCATTCCAACCAATGAAATTTTAAAATGAATGAAACGATTATTATACCCTGAATAGCTTGTAATTAACCAGTTTGGAAGTTTGACTCCAATTGTGAAAGATTGTGGAATTGGCAAGAACAAATGAGGAATTTATTCCACATTATTTTTTAATGCGAAGGATTACTTAGCCTGCCCGCATTTAAAATAATCGTCCGATAATTGCAGTCCGCAGGCTGATGTTTGACTGATTTTGCCGGGGAATTAAAAAATAAGAACAGACC
>CAYUBV010000763.1:0-1162 GCA_964443035.1 uncultured Tangfeifania sp. | reverse complement strand
TCGAAGCCAACAGGGAGAATCCGTTTTTTCTGTACCTCGCGTTTTATACGGTTCATACTCCTATCCAGGCGGCGGAAGGCCATTTTGAAAAATACGAGGCGAAGCGGGAAGCGCTGAACCTGGAAGAGGTGCCGCACAAAGAAGAAGGCGAAGGCTGGACGAAACTTGTCCAGGAAAATGCGGCGTTTGCATCGATGGTGGAGGCAATGGATGAAAATGTGGGACGCGTTATTCAGGCGCTCGAAAAAAACGGTTTGGATGAGAACACGTGGATCATTTTTACCAGCGACAACGGCGGCTTGTCCACACTTCACCGCAAAAATGCACCCACCAGCAACGGGCCGCTGCGTGCCGGCAAAGGCTGGTGCTACGAGGGCGGCATTCGGGTGCCGCTGATTATCGGCGGACCGGAGGTTTCTGAACCGGGCAGGATTGTGGATGATCCGGCAGTTAGCATGGATTTTTACACCACGATGCTGAACCTGGCAGGTGTGGAACACGATTCCCATGATGGCGAAAATTTGCTTCCCCTTTTAACCGAAGGCAAAAAAACGGAGCGCGACGAACTGTTCTGGCACTACCCGCATTACCACGGCAGCGCCTGGAAACCGGGATCGGCACTTCGAAAAGGCGACTGGAAACTAATGGTACATTATGAAGACGAACGAACAGAACTGTTTAACCTGGCGGATGATCCGGGTGAAGAAACAGATGTATCCGAAAAGTTCCCTGAAAAAGCGGAAGAGCTGAAAGCCGTTCTAAATAAAAAACTGATAGAGACGGATGCAAAATTCCCGGAGGTTAATCCGGAGTATGTGGAGGGGAATTAGTATTACTCACCCCAATTCCGGCAAGGCCGGAATTCCCCCTCTCTGCGCGCAAGAAGAGGGGATGGGGAGAGTCGGCAAAGGACAACAGATTGATTTCTCAACACATCAATTCTTATGTTCGCTTGATTTTATTTTACTTATTAATTCCAATAAGTGAGAAGTTATTGAGCTTAATATTGATTTTTTCAATCAGAATTCCATCCGGTACTCGATGCCCAGAATGTGAACGGAGTTTTTATCTGTAAAATAATTGTGCAGCCTGTAACGCATTCCAATCCGGTGGATGTCGCCCAGATTGCGTGTAAAACCTGCATCAATACGGTATTTGTGCC
>CAYUBV010000762.1:0-1170 GCA_964443035.1 uncultured Tangfeifania sp. | reverse complement strand
CTGGGACTGCCCGGCGAAACACGCGAAAACTGGCTGAACCAGGCGCGGACCATTTCCGAACTGCCCCTGAAAAACCTGAAACTGCACCAACTGCAAATTCATAAAGGCACGGTAATGGAAAAACAATTCCGCGAAAATCCCGAACAGTTTCACCTGTTCGGCGTTGAGGAATACGTTGAACTGATAGTGGATTACCTCGAGTTGCTCAATCCCAACATCATTATCGAGCGTTTCATCAGCCAGGCACCACCTGAGCTGTTGATTGCCCCACGCTGGGGATTGAAGAATTTTGAATTTGTGGCCAAAGTGGAGAAACGGCTGAAAGAAAGGGATACGTGGCAGGGGCGATTGTATAAAAGCTTACAATAGCACTTATATCCATCGTTCATGCAAAATACAACAACCTGCTGAAATTAAAATTCATAGCGAATACAACACACCAAATTTGAAGGTATTCTTTACCTTTTGCATTATTTATTTCTTTGCTGAGTACCTGTTGCATTTTCGGTCATCCTGCATGGTTGATTATTATTGTTTAAAAGTAACGGGTTTGTTTTTGATTTGCAACGGATTGTGTGGAAATGTTTTAAGGGGTTTTCAACAAGTGAAGATTTATTTACCCCCTGGACAACTAAAGTTGTCCTTGTCCCCCTCGGCGAGGGGGACAAACGCTCCGATGGACGCTGCTGCCAGTGCACTTTCTTATCCGTCGAAAGCCGGACAGGCACCGGTATTTTCCCCGAACCTCTCTGTCCATCCCACCCACATTCCTTACTCCGGACATCTCTCCCTATAGGAGAGAAAAAGCGGAATTTTAGTTTATTGGGACAATCGCTCCGATTCATGCAGGCTGCAAAATAAAAGAAGGTGGATTTTTTGTTTGCCCTGACCTGTCAGCGTCGGAAGACCTGACAGCGTCAAACTAATTTACCCCCTGGCCGACTAAAGTCGTCCTTGTCCCCCTCGACAAGGGGGGACAAACGCTCCGATGAACGTTGCATCCAGTGCACTTCCTTATTCGTCGAAAGACTGACAGGCGCCCGTATTTCCTCCGAACCTCTCTGTCCATCCCACCCACTTTCCTTACGCCGGACATCTCTCCCTATAGGAGAGAAAAAGCGGAATTTTAGTTTATTGGGACAATCGCTCCGATGAAGGCAGCTGCCAAAA
>CAYUBV010000761.1:0-1176 GCA_964443035.1 uncultured Tangfeifania sp. | reverse complement strand
ACTTTAATTTCCTCTGAAAGTTTTATCTCGAAATTTTCCCCGAATTGTTCTATTCGCGCCAGGTTAAACCGCGCCTGGTGGTACCGGAGGTTTTCCAGCTTTCCGTTTTTACATTTTATAGTTTCAACCAACTGGTACATACACTTTATTTAGCAGTTCTTCATACTCGGTTTGGGCATCGCTCATAAATGTAATTCCGCCTCCGCTTTTGTAAATCAGTTGCCCGTTCTGGTTTTCAAGATAACGAATCAAAACGCAACTGTCGAGGTTGGTGCCATCGAAAACGCCAAAAATGCCGGTGTAATAGCCCCTTTCGTAGTTTTCGGCTGCCCGGATGATTTCCAGAGTTTTTTGTTTGGGCGCCCCGGAAACGGATCCTGCCGGAAGTATTTTAAAAATAATGTCTCCGATGTGCAACGGATAATTTTTCGGCAGATCGCCGGTAATTTCAGAACTCACCTGCCACAAATCTTTTTGGTTGGTTTTGATGCGCCCGAGGTACCTGAATTTTTTAACTGTCACGTTTTCCGCAACCATACTTAAGTCATTGCGAATCAGGTCAACAATCGTATTGTGTTCTGCCAGTTCTTTTGAGTCGTAAAGAATCAATTCTTCTGCATTTTCGGTTTCTGCATCGATGGTCCCTTTCATAGGATACGAGGAAATCTTACCATTCTCTATTCTCACAAATGATTCCGGAGAAAAACAGACAAACCGGTTTTTCAGCAGCACTTTGTAGGGTGCCGAACTGATGTGAAATATTTCATCCGCCGCTAAATTACAACCGACAAGTGTTGGCTGGGTATAATTCAGAAGATATGTGTCGCCGTTGTGAATATGGTGCTGAATGAGATCGAATCCTTTTTTGTAGGTTTCAAAAGAAACAGGCTGAATGGTCCATTTTTTTAGTTCCGGAGTTTTAGCCTCATCCGGCAGGTTTTTAAAAGCGGGCGTTTTCCAGAATATCTCTTCTTCAACTCCTCCGGCTCTGAATATTCGTGGATGTTTGGCTTCAAAATCAATCAGAAACGCAAAAGGAATTCTCCGGCTGCCGAGCCGGTTCATTTCTGTTTTTATTTTTTCTGCTTTTTTCATGATTGCGGACAAAGGTAAGATTTTTCGGGTTTTTGAAGTTTGACTCCGAAGTGCTCCGGGTGGAAATCCGTCCAGCGGCTA
>CAYUBV010000760.1:0-1177 GCA_964443035.1 uncultured Tangfeifania sp. | reverse complement strand
CACAACTTTTGATTATATCTCGCGACAATGGGTGCTGGATGATGGGGTGGTATTTATTCAAAAGCCTTCATATATGGCCATTGATCATATATGACCTTGTTTTTATGACTGCTCATGGCAACCAGATAGTGTCTTTGTCGCTTAATTTATTAAACGAAATCAGTTAGATATGAAAAGCAACCCTGAATGTTTCAACCCTGGCACGAAGATTGAATTTAGATTGAATTTGCAAGAAGGAAACGTTTAATCCATAACCGAGTCCATGAACTGATGAAATATCGGTTCATGCAGAGATTGGAAAGGATGAAGCTATGCAGATTGACATCTCACCACAACCGGTAGTTTCTCTTATCGCCGGCGTATTGATTTTTATTATGCCAAAATTATTGAATTATATCGTTGCCGTTTATCTCATTATTATCGGCGTTCTGGGGTTGATCCACTGACCGGCCAAAGTGTTTTTTTTACCGGTTGTAATCTTATATACCAGTGCACAGATTGCTTGACGTGTCAGCGGCAAATGGCTTCAGGATAATGAGGAAGTTTGCGGCGGTCCCCAAAACCATGGGAGAATCCGGAGCGGTCCAAAGCCGCAGGAAAGATCATCTTTATCAGTTCTGTGCACGATACAATTCCATGGGCTGATCATACGAATTATGCAGGAGTGACCATGCTGATGAACAGCCTTGCCCAAGAGCTTGCTGTGCAAAGGATTCGGGTAAACAGCATATCTCCTGGTGCGGTTAAAACTGGTACCAACCGGGAAATCTGGAAAAAGCCGGAACGAGATGCAAAAATGCGCAGTCTTATCCCGTATGATCGGATCGGGGAGCCAGAAGATATTGCCCGGGTGGCGGTCTAGCTGACACTTGTTTTTTTGTAAAATTCTCAAAGGGTAAATTTTTAAAAAACAATCATTCCGAGTCAAAAAGTGACATGGGACTATTTAGGAGAAGAAAATGAGCACTCAAATCACAAAAAACCATACGTACATTGATGGGCACAAGATTGCATTTCGGGAACAGGGCACGGGCAGTCCGGTAATCCTGATTCATGGGATTCCGACCAATGGCCTCATGTGGCGGGATATTATTCCAAAACTTGCAAAAACGCATCGCGTCATCGCTCCGGACCTACTCAATTATGGCCAATCCACGAAACCGATAAGTGCGGATGT
>CAYUBV010000759.1:0-1178 GCA_964443035.1 uncultured Tangfeifania sp. | reverse complement strand
GGGGGTGCGGACGTTTTCTTGGACTGTTTACCCGGCCATTCCAAGACTCCTTCGGTATTCTGCGGGGCTCATGGCTCCAAGCGACATCTTGATCCTGGTTTCGTTGTACCAGTGGAGGTACTCGTCCAGGGTATCCATGAACTGCTCCAGGCTGACACCCATCCAGGACCTCTCGTAGAATAGTTCATTCTTGATGTTGCCGAATACACCCTCGCAGGCAGCGTTGTCGGCGGTACATGCCTTCTTCGACATCGATTGCGTAAGACCGGTTTCTTTCACTCGAGCGATCCAAGCCCATGTACGATAATGATAGCCCCTGTCTGAATGGATCAAGGGCTTCTCCCCCGGCTTCAGAGTAGAGATTGCACCATCGAGCATAGTGTTCACCAGTTCCCCGTCGGGGACGGTGCCGATGGTCCAACTCGGCAACAGACCATCGAAACAATCGACTATGGGTGACAGATACACCTTGCCGGCGGGAATGTGAAACTCGGTGATATCGGTCAGCCACTTTGTATTCGGAGCATCCGCGTGGAAGTCTCTCCCCAGTAGGTTGGGCGCTGCGGGGCAGCGTTCCCCCTTGTAGGAACTGTATTTTCGCTTTCGCTTGCCGACGACCACGAGGTTGGCCTCTCTCATGATCCGGCGGACCACCTTCTCGGAAACACGAATCATTGCTCGAGCGAGCAGAGCGTGAATACGGCGGTATCCATACCTCCCACAATTCTCCGCAAAACAGCGTATGATCCAATCGCGAAGGTCCGCATACTTGTCCGGTAAAGAAGCAACCTTGCGGTGGTAGAAGTAACTGCTCCGAGCCAACTCCAAAAACTCCAGCAAATCCTTCAGCGAGTACTCACTTCTCAGGGCGTCGACCACAATCGTTTTCTCCTTGTTCGGAAGCACCTTCGGGTCGACGCCCGGATCTTTTTTTATGAGCTCAGCCGTCATCTTCAATACATCCACTTCCAACTTCATCTTATAAAGCTCACGCTTCACCCGCTTGAGCTCAGATAAGAGGGCATCCTTTTCGGCCAGCAAATCCCTGTCCGCGTCCGCATCTTTCTCCATGAGAGTCTCCTTACCGAGCAACGCATTCTTCCATTTGTACAATGACACTGGGCTGACGCCATATTCCCTGGCAACATCGGCAGCACTCCCGCTGCGGGAACACAAGG
>CAYUBV010000758.1:0-1183 GCA_964443035.1 uncultured Tangfeifania sp. | reverse complement strand
AAAACTTATCCCAGGCTCAACTACCATTTGATTCACGGAGTGCGGTTTGGCGAAGAAGCTTATGAATACAATGATTTCAGTAACCAGAACATTACGCTTTGCACTACCGGTGATAAAACCGGCGATTTCCACGGGAGGGTGACACAATATCTCGCTACACAAGAAATGGATAATGACACCCAGTGTTTCCTGTGCGGGAACAGCGAAATGATTCAGGAAGCTTATGATATTCTTATTGAAAAAGGGGTTGCAGTTCAAAATATTTACACTGAAGTTTATTTTTAGAAAATATGAAGTACCATTTGATAACACTGGGATGCCAGATGAATTTGTCGGACAGCGAGCGTGTAGTTTCGGTGCTCAATAAAGCCGGATACACATGGACCGACAACGAAGAAGAAGCAGGACTGATTGGAATTCTGGCCTGCTCTGTGCGGCAAAAAGCGATTGACAAAGTGTATTCGCGCATTCATAAATGGAACAAATGGAAAAACCACAAAAACCTCATCACGTTTATTTCGGGTTGTATTTTGCCCAATGATCACGAGAAGTTTTTGAAATTGTTCGACATCACTTTTCAGATGAAAGATCTGCCCCAACTACCTGAAATAATTAGCCGGTACGGGATAACCACTTCTGCACATCTGAAAACAGGCATCGATCCGCACAATGAAAACATCGAACAGTTTTGGGATGTAAAACCCTCTTATCAATCCGGTTTCGAAGCATTCATTCCTATTCAGAACGGGTGTGACAAATTCTGCACCTTTTGCGCTGTGCCTTACACACGCGGCAGGGAGGTTTCGCGGCCATCGAAAGATATCCTCGCAGAAATGGCGCTGCTAATTTCGCAGGGTTATAAATCCATAACATTGCTCGGTCAGAATGTAAATTCCTACGGACTCGACAAGAAAGGCGAAGAAATCACATTTTCCGAATTGCTCCGGCAGGTTGGTGAACTCGGAAACCGCATGAAAAAAGAGTTCTGGGTCTATTTTACCTCGCCACATCCGCGCGATATGACCGACGAAGTAATTGAGGTGATCGCTCAGTACCCGGTGCTGGCCAAACAGATTCACCTGCCCATGCAAAGCGGCGACGATAAGGTGCTCATTAAAATGAACCGCAAGCACAACATGAAAAAATACCGCGAAATTGTGGAGAGCATTCGCCGGTTACTGCC
>CAYUBV010000757.1:0-1185 GCA_964443035.1 uncultured Tangfeifania sp. | reverse complement strand
AATTTTTGAAACTGGCTGAACGAGTTGAAAACAATGTGGCTGGAATAGCTCATCAATTCTTCAAACTCGTCTTCAAAATAAACCGGTGAATAAACGTGAGCCCGTGTTTTCATCTCCTCGAAACAAAGACGGGCCTCATTCAGCGAACTGGCAGTGGCTCCTTTTAAATACTGGCGAACCAGCGGAAATGCGCTCCACATGGCAAATCCTTTAAACGCCAGAATGATTTCGATGCCCGCCTCTTTTTGCACCCAATCGATTAATTCGAGGTTTTTCCGAAGCAACTTTTCTTCGAGCACAAAAGCCGGTGATGGAATTTTTGAGTAGTCCAAAATATTTATTTTATATAGCGAATTTTTATGATTTCAAGAACTGTTTAAATTCCAAAAAACGAATTCCAAATATCAAATAAACTCCAATTATTCAATTTTTAAAATTTCAAAAACTTTAAAGATTAAATTGGAAATTTCCATTTGGAATTTGGATATTATTTGTTTTTTGATTTTTGCTATTTGGTTATTTCCCATTTAAATTACAATTCCAAATCGATGTCAAACTTTTCGTTCCACGGCAGCCCAAAATCCCCAATTTTTTCCATAAACGGGTCCGGGTCAAACTCTTCAACATTAAACACGCCTTCTTCTTTCCATTTTCCGGTGAGTACTAACATAGCACCGAGCATTGCCGGCACACCGGTTGTATACGAAACGGCCTGTGTGCCGGTTTCTTTATAAGCCTTTTCGTGGCTGGCGTTGTTCCAGATGTAGTACGTTTTTTCTTTGCCGTCTTTCACCCCACTAATGCGGCAGCCAATCGATGTTTCGCCTTTGTAATTCTCTCCGAGCTCGCCGGGATCCGGCAGTACATATTTCAGAAATTCGAGCGGAATAACATCTACTCCTTTGTATTTTACCGGGTCGATGCGTGCCATGCCAATGTTTTGAATTACACGAAGGTGGGTGAGGTATTCCTGACCAAATGTCATCCAAAAGCGGGCACGTTTCAGGGTAGGGAAGTTTTTCACCAGCGATTCCAGTTCTTCGTGATAAATCAGGTATGAATCGCGCGGCCCGATGTTCGGATAATTCAGCACCTTTTTAATTTCCTGTGGTTCTGTTTCAACCCATTTTCCGTTTTCCCAGTATTTTCCTTTCTGGGTAATTTCGCGGATGTTGATTTCGGGAT
>CAYUBV010000756.1:0-1186 GCA_964443035.1 uncultured Tangfeifania sp. | reverse complement strand
ATTTCAGGAAACGCCGGGCAAACCAGTATTTAAATGTGTGAATGATGTAACTCTTATCCGGAATATTGTAAGATTTTTGGTCATGAATGCCCCTATATTTACAAAGTGAAAAAAAATGCACCTTTTAAAAAAGTAAAAATAAATCCCCTTGTTGTCAAAAAACAGGTTCTTCGGCTTGGTGAAAAAACGTATGAAAAAACATACGAAAAAACAAAGGAAGCCAATGTTTTCTTTCTCGGAATAGGCGAGTTCTTTTTGTTTCTTTGGCAAACTGTAAAAGAAACGTTTTCCCTGAAATTTGAATTTAACGAATTCCTGCGCCAGTGTTTTCAAATCGGGTATAAAACCTTACCGCTTATTTCGGTAACCGGCCTTATAATGGGGCTGGTGCTTACCATACAATCGCGGCCTGTTTTGGCAGACTTTGGGGCCGTATCCATGCTTCCCGGAATGGTAACTTTATCAATCATCCGGGAAATGGGCCCGGTTATTACCGCATTAATCTGTGCCGGAAAAATTGGCTCGGGCATGGGCGCCGAGCTGGGTTCAATGAAGGTGTCGGAACAAATTGATGCCATGGAAGTTTCTGCCCTCCATCCCATCCGTTTTTTGGTGGTCACAAGGGTTTTGGCTGCCACGCTGATGATTCCCGTTTTGGTTTTATATGCCGATGCTCTTGGGATTTTGGGAAGCTGGGCCGGTGCAAACATCAAAGGAAGTGTCAGTTTTGTGTTGTTTATAAGTCAGGCATTCAGGGTAGTTGATTTTATGGATTTTTTTCCTGCGGTAATTAAAACGTTCTTTTTTGGAGCCGTCATCGGGCTCGTGGGATGTTACAAAGGTTACTCCGCAGGGCGCGGAACAGAAAGCGTGGGCAAAGCCGCTAATTCTGCCGTTGTGCTTGCTTCCCTGCTCGTGATAATTGTTGACTTGATTGCAGTTCAGGTAACTGATATGCTCTTATAGAAAAAATAAGAAATGATTAAAAAAGAAACGATTATACCGGAAAGTACAAAAACACCTGAAACGGTTATTGAAATTAATAACCTCAGTAAAGGATTTGCCGATCTGCAGGTATTAAACAACTTGTCGTTAAAGCTTTTTGAGGGCGAAAACCTGGTGGTACTCGGAAAATCAGGCTCCGGAAAATCGGTTCTTATTAAATGCATTGTCCGTTTGCTAAACC
>CAYUBV010000755.1:0-1189 GCA_964443035.1 uncultured Tangfeifania sp. | reverse complement strand
TAAGACAAAAAAATCAAGCTTCGCGTTCTTTGCGCCTTTGCGTGATACTAAAAAAAGATTTTTCAGAATAGTCTCAATTTTAAAAACGAATAGTTACAAAAATGAAAAACCTAAAAATATTCTTTCTTTTTCTGATTTTATTTTCCTCATTAAATATGAGTTACGCTCAAAACTACGACGAATCGAAAGTGGGGGGATACCGGCTTCCCGAATTGTTGGTTACAGAGAACGGGCAAACCGTTTCCACGCCGGAACAATGGGAAAACATCCGCCGGCCGGAAATACTCAAGTTATTTGAAAACCACGTTTACGGGCAGGTTCCCAAAGATTTTGATGATATCAGATTCAAGGTAACAAAACAGGATAAAAAGGCAATGAACGGAAAAGCCACCCTAAAGGAAGTAGCCATTACCGTCACCCGAAACCAAAAGTCGGTGACCATGAACCTGCTGATGTTCACACCGAACAAAGTAAAAAAGCCGGTACCCATGTTTCTGGTTATCAACCACAGGGGGATTAAAACCATGGATGTGACCCGGCAAAACAAAGACGGTTTCTGGCCGGCAGAGGAGGTGATTGAAGCCGGTTACGGAATTTCCGGATTCGATGTGATTGATGTTTCGCCCGACGATAAAGTGAAGTTTACCGATGGAATTCTGAACCAGCTTTATCCCGAACAACTGGAAATGGACAACGGAATGCGTGCGCTGGGCGCCTGGGGTTGGGGCGCCGCCCGGGCTATCGATTATTTTGAAAAAGACAAATCGGTAGATGCCGCAAAAATTATTTCGGTAGGGCACTCGAGAGGGGGAAAGGCTTCTCTGTGGCACGGCGCACAGGACAAACGGGTGGCCATTACCGTTTCCAACGAATCGGGAAACTCGGGCGCTGCACTGTCCCGCAGGAATTTCGGGGAAACCATTGAACGGATAACTACCAATTTCCCCTATTGGTTTTGTCCCAATTACCAAAAATATGCGGGAAATGAAGATAAACTTCCCGTCGATCAGCACATGCTGATTGCCCTAATCGCACCGCGCGCCGTATACGTGGCCAGCGCTGCCGAAGATTTGTGGGCCGATCCCAAAGGACAATACCTGGGTTTAACGGAGGCCCAGCCCGTTTTCAACCTTTACGGATTGGAAACCAACCTGCCCGAAAAAATGCCGGATGTGAACGAGCAAATTAT
>CAYUBV010000754.1:0-1190 GCA_964443035.1 uncultured Tangfeifania sp. | reverse complement strand
TTTTCGACATAGAACAATTTCATCAGTTCGATAACCTCGGATTGATTGCCCGCGAAGTGGTGGAGGGTTTTATTACCGGGTTGCACCGCAGTCCGTTTCATGGTTTTTCAGTGGAATTTGCTGAGCACCGGCTTTACAACCAGGGCGAATCTACCAAACACATCGACTGGAAGCTGTTTGGCCGAACCGACAAATTGTTTATAAAACAGTACGAAGAAGAAACCAACCTGCGTTGCCAGCTTGTAATCGACACTTCTTCATCGATGTTATTTCCGTATAGCAAAGGGAAAAAGAAGCTGCAAAACAAAATGGCATTTTCGGTGTACACTGCTGCCGCACTCATTTACCTGATGCGCAAACAGCGCGATGCAGTTGGACTCACCCTTTTTTCTGATGAAATTGAATTTCATACTTCGCCCCGGATTTCATCGATCAATGCTGAGTTGATGTACGGGAAAATGTCGGAACTGGTTAAGCCCGAAAATGCACATCTCAGGAAAAATACGAATACTACCGAAGTACTGCACCAGATTGCCGAAAACATTCATAAACGTTCGCTGGTCATTCTTTTCAGCGACATGATTGACAGCAGCAAAACCGATGAGCTTTTTTCGGCATTGCAGCACCTGCGCTACAACAAGCACGAAGTCATTCTTTTTCATGTAACCGATCACCTGCAGGAACGGGAGTTTAATTTCAGCAACCGGCCGCACAGATTCATCGATCTGGAAACCGGGCAAACCATGAAACTCAATCCCTGGGAAGTGAAAGACCGGTATGTTGCATCGGTGAAATCCTATTTCGATGATCTGAAGGTGAAGTGCGGGCAGTACCAAATCGACCTTGCCGAAGCCGATATCAATAAAGATTTTAAAGAGGTGTTGCTGGCGTATCTTGTTAAGAGGAAACAACTATTTTAAAATTATGGATTCGTCAAATTAGCGTGAATTCATCGAGTAAGTTCGACGAATTAGCGTGAATTCATCGGATTGATTCGACAAATTAGCGTGAATTCATCGAATATTTGGTTTTTGAAACTGACTGGATTCCCATAAATCACTGAGCATTTTCCTTTTCAACATAAAATTCCTACATTTAACTGGTCAAACTAAAATACCCTGGCCCATGCTGGTAAAAACTTATGGAAGCGCAGTTTTCGGAATCGATGCCACCACCATCACCATTGAAGT
>CAYUBV010000753.1:0-1191 GCA_964443035.1 uncultured Tangfeifania sp. | reverse complement strand
TTTTGTGAGGCTTTTGATTTTGAGGTCAATTCCTGATATCGTATGTAATCAATTATGCGCTGGGCATCATCAATATCCACTGTATTGGGAATACGAATCAATATTTCTTTGTTTGTTCTTTCAATTATCATTTTCAACCTTTTTTTACAAATTTACAAAAATTATCGTCATTTAGATTTTGGATAAAATGCAGGGAAAATGATTTTAAAAAGAAGTATTTATTTCATTTTGTAAATCAATTCAACCGCTCCTGAAGTATATTCTTTGGTAGCTTGCAGTTTGAGCAATTTTTTGTCAGGCAGCATTTCAAACAGTTCAATTCCATCAGGCAATACAACAGGCATAATGAAAATCCGCATTTCATCGATAAGTCCGGCGTTTAAAAACAGGGTGTTGATTTGTCCACCGCCAATCAGCCAGATGTCTTTCCCATCCTGCTTTTTCAATTTTTGAAAAAAATTAACCGGCTTTTCGGTTACAAATTTTACATGACCGTTATTTCCCAGTTGTTGGTTTCGGGTAACCACATAATTGGTTTTCCCGATGTAGGGAAATTCAATGTCCCAGCCAATTATTTGCCGGTAGGTTTTTCCGCCCTGGATAGTAGTGTCGATAGAATCATAAAATGCAGCGTATCCGTGATCGGTATTGGCGGGATTGGGCAATTTCTCCAGCCAGTCGACATTTCCGTCGGGGCGCGAAATTTTGCCGTTCAGGCTTGCTGCGATATACAATTTTATTTGTTTCATTAAACTGTTTGTAGTTTGTATATTGAGCTCACTCCGAAAAGTCATCCGATGAATAATTTTGAAAATGTGCTGCATTTTTTATCCTGTTAATCAGTTAATTGTAGATTCATCGGATGACTAAATTTGTTTTTTCTATTTTATTGGAGTAAGCTCTATATTGGTTAATGGAATTTTAGATATCAATTATCAACCTCGATACGAATGTCATCCTGTCCGCCAATCGGCGGATTCAGGGTCTTTTTGATAATGGAATTATTATCGAAAGTCGTGAGATGCTGAAACAAGTTCAGCATGACGTACAAATAGACAATACTATACAATATGGATATTCGTATTTGAATTTATTAAGAAATGAAATGTAAATTGTGAATTGGATACGTTTATGAACACAACTCCTCCAACTCCTCCTTCAGTTTATTTCGTTGGGATGAAGTTAATCCGA
>CAYUBV010000752.1:0-1192 GCA_964443035.1 uncultured Tangfeifania sp. | reverse complement strand
GAAGGAATTGTAAACGGCGCCATGCTGTACGATTCGCAACACATGAACCCGCTTTTCAAACTTGAAATCGGGAAACCGGGCAGTTCATTCGCTTTTGAGATTGCACGGAAAATCGGGCTGCCTGAGGAAATTCTGGAAACCGCCACCAATAAAGTCGGTAAAAAACACATCGATTTCGACCGGAACCTTCGCAAAATAAACCGCGATAAACGCTACTGGGAAACCAAGCGGCAAAAAATCAGGAAAGTGGAAAAAATCCTCGACGATACGGCAGCTAACTATGAAGCAGAGCTAAAAGAGACCCAGAAGCAGCGCAAGGAAATCATGAAAAAAGCACGCGAAGAAGCAGATATCCTGCTTGCCAGCGTAAACAAACGAATTGAAAATACCATCCAGGAGATAAAAAAAGCACAGGCCGACAAAGAAAAAACCAAACAAGCGCGTGAAAAATTAGGAAAACTAAAAGAAGAAGTTTTAAAAAAACCGGATGAAGCGGACAACCGGATTGCAGCTAAAATAGAGAAACTTCGCCAAAGGGAAGAGAAGAGAAACCAGCGCCGGCCCGAAGATTCCAAAAAAGAAATTCCGAAAAAGCAGCTTGAAAAACGCGTGGAATTAAAACCCGGCGACAAAGTCAGAATAAAAGGACAAGACACTGCGGGTGAACTGATTGAGCTGAGCGAGAAAAATGCAATTGTGGCATTCGGGCAGATGATTACTACCCTGCCCCGCGAACAAGTGGAAAAAATCAGCAGCAACGAGGCAAAAAAACTGGAACGGGGACAGAAACCCGGCAGTTCTCGTTTATCAGAAAGTTTCTCGCAAAAAAGATTGAGTTTTAAACCTGAAATAGATATTCGCGGAGAGCGGGCCGAGGAAGCCATCCGGAAAATACAGGAATTTATTGACGAAGCCATTATGTTTGAAGTTTCGCAACTGCGTATTTTGCACGGCAAAGGAACCGGAATTCTGAAGGAAACCATCCGCAATTATCTTCGCTCGGAACCAATGGTACGCAGTTTTAAAGACGAACATGTTGATTTTGGCGGCGCAGGAATCACGGTTGTTAACCTGGCAATGTAATTTTTCATCCAAAATATTTTTGAATGACCTCCTCGAGATGCGATTTTTTCAAGGGCTTTGAGAGGTAATCTTTGCAACCGGCAGCGAGCGCTTTTTCCCTGTCACCGGC
>CAYUBV010000751.1:0-1193 GCA_964443035.1 uncultured Tangfeifania sp. | reverse complement strand
AAAAATAAGTTTCTTCCCCTCATATCCCGGATTTTTGTTCTACAAATATTCGAATATTTTTAGAAAGAATGAATTTAATTTGCGGAAAGAATCCTACGCAGGAACAGAATCGTTCTTTTTAAGGAGAATGATTTTTTTTTTACAGGCCCAACTTTTTCTTGATTAAATAAATACATTTTTGAAAAATCAAAAAATATGAAATTCATTGCAAAAATGTATCTTTGTGAAAAGTAACATTATTAGGCTATGAAATACACAATCATAATTGATGATAACACAAAAGCAGGAGCAGGACTTCTTGAAGTAGCCAGAAGTATTGCAAAAGCTTACAAATCAGTGAAAATATCAAAAATAAGTGATGAGGATGAATGGGTTGCTGCTGAAATCGAGAAATCAAAGAAGACAGGAAAAGCAGATAAGCAAGCAGTATTGGATCGCTTTCAAATTCAATAAATGAACGTTGAATTTTCAAAATCATTCGACAAACAAACCTCGCGCATCAAAGATAAAGTTCTGCTAAAACGGATAGGAACAATCATCAAAAAAGTGATGGAATCAAAATCGCTTTCTGAAATACCCAATATCAAACCAATCGTTGGTCATCCCGGCTATTATCGAATTCGTCTCGGTAAATACCGGCTTGGATTATCGCTTGAGGAGAATACAGTTTGGTTTCATTTTATTGGAAAACGAGATGAATCTACTTATAAAAAATTCCCTTAAACATGTGAGAAGTAATTTATACACAATTTGAACAGTTTTTTTACCAAAATACAATAGAAGATGATAAAACTGGGAATCATTCGCGAAGGGAAAAACCCACCCGATAACCGCGTACCTTTAACGCCTGAACAATGTGTGGAAGTGCAGGAAAAATTTCCAAATGCGGAAGTAGTTGTGCAAACAAGCCGGGTGCGCTGCTTTAGCGACGACGATTATAAAAATGCAGGAATCCCGGTGCAGGAAGACTTAGGCAGTTGCGATGTTCTGCTTGGCGTGAAAGAAGTTCCTGCTGAAGATTTGATTCCGGGAAAAATTTATTTTTTCTTTTCCCATACCATCAAAAAACAGGAGTACAACCGGAAATTGCTCCAGACTATTCTTCAAAAAAATATTCAGCTGGTAGATTACGAAGTTTTAACTGACAAAAACGGTTTTCGCATCATCGGATTCGGACGGTTTGCAGGGCTGGT
>CAYUBV010000750.1:0-1196 GCA_964443035.1 uncultured Tangfeifania sp. | reverse complement strand
GCCTGTTATTAATCCGGCCCTCGAGGGAGCGCAAACCGGCGCCGATACATATCCCTGGGTAAAATTCACCCCTTCTTTTGCCAGCCTGTCGATGTGGGGTGTAGGTATTTGGTTGCTGCCATTCAAACTTAAATCGGCAAAACCCAAATCGTCGGCAACAATTAATACAATGTTTGGCTTTTCATCAACCGGCCGAACACTGCATTTTCCATAAGAAAACGCCAGCAAAAACACTCCCAATATCCAAATTTTATGCGCTGAAAACAATTTCATAATCTTTTTATTTAAGTTCCGGTTGTTCATTATTTCCCCGGCCTTGAAAACACAATAGGGGCAAAAAATTAATTACGACTCTGATCTCCATTTATAATGCGTTCGAGTTCTTTTTGCATTTCTCTTAAAACTTTCCTTTCCCCATCTGCAATATTGGTGGTTTCAGAAATATCTTTTGATAAATCAAAGAGTTGAGGTACAGTTTGAAGACCTGATTCTATACCTTTATCGTTTTTAATCCATTGATGCCCGACTTCATCCACCGGATGAATGTACTTGTAATCGCCTTTTCTCAACGAAAATGTATAAGCTTCTTTTAAAAGGTACTCCCGGCCGGTATCCGATTTTCCCATCATAGCTTCCAATACATCCTCACTGTCAGGTGCTTCCCCATCTTCCAGTTCGTAATTTAGCATATTGGCAAAAGAAGCATACAAATCCAATTGTCCCCATAAAGCATCGCTCAAACCAGGTTCTATCACAGAGGGCCAGTAAACGATTGTTGGAACTCTTGTTCCTGCCTCATAAGCACTGTATTTCCCCCCTCTGAAAGGACCGGCAGGCTTGTGCTTGCCCAAATCTTCAAGGGCTCCGTCCTCATACCCGTCAGTAAGTACCGGACCGTTATCACTGGAAAATACTATCATCGTGTTTTCTGCAATGCCAAGCTCTTCGAGGTAGTTCATCAACTGGCCGGTGACCCAATCCATTTGAACAATGGCATCACCACGCAGTCCCATATCTGAAGCACCCTGAAACTGATAATCGGGCATGTAAGGAACATGAATATCATGAAAAGAGAAATAGAGAAAGAATGGATTTTCCATATTCTCATACATAAAATTACGTGCCTTATGAAGCATTTGATGCGGAACCGTCTCATCGTTCCAACGGGCAGAGTTGCCGCCACTCATATAACCAAT
>CAYUBV010000749.1:0-1196 GCA_964443035.1 uncultured Tangfeifania sp. | reverse complement strand
CGGATATCCTGCGCAGCCTTTGCGGCCTTATCGCACAGGGTAAGACCGACTTTGACCATATACGCCAGTTTGCCGGGGATTCGTTTTTTCAGGCAGCCCTGGAAATCAACCGAAACCCATCTGCTGAAATCCTCCGCCAGCGATTTCAGGAGATGAGCGCCCATCCGGATTTTGAAAAAAAGATCCAGCAGTGTGCTATAAAGCTCGGGCAAAAGATTGGCGTGAAGCCGGAGCTTACAACGATCGGAGACAACCGCTGGGTCCGCGTGGATGTGGATATCACAGTCTTTGACAACGCTGACACCAAAAAGGAAGGGGTTGCGCCCACTTATGACAGGCGCTACGGATTTGCCCCCATCTTTGCCCACTTGGGCGGTGGGTACATGGTCAATTCCCAACTTCGCCCCGGCAATGCCCATTCCTATACTTCGGGTACAAAGGAATTTATCTCTGAAAGCATCCAAAATGCACGGCATTTGGTGGAGGATCCGGTTCTTCTGGTTGCGGACGGCGGTTTTGACAGTCAGGATCTGATCCGATTTTTGCTGGATCAGCAGACGGATTTCATTATCAAGCACAACCGGCGGCAGGAAAGCAAGACCGATTGGCTTGAGGCTGCAAAACACCACGGACACGTTGTCCGATCCACTACCGATAAGACGGTTTATCAGGGTAGCGTTTATAAGCACACCAGGGACGTTGACGACCCCGTCCGCATGGTTTTTGAAGTCACGGAAATTCACAGCACGGACGGACAGCTTTTGATTGCCCCGGAAGTGTTCGTTTTTGCTGCGTGGACGAATCTGAAAGCCGATGAAAAGCATATTCTGCAAGCATACCGGGACAGAGGCACCAGTGAGCAGTATCACGCCGAATTTAAGAGCGAGTTGAACATGGAGCGCCTGCCCTCCGGAAAACTCTCCGTGAACAGTGCTTTTCTGAAAATGGGGATGCTGGTGTACAATATGTTCAAAATTGTCGGGCAGGACATGGTCATCAGCCGGTCGCTGGGTCTTAAAAAAGCGACGCGCCGGCGTATGAAAACCGTCATGAACAGTGTCATATATATGTGCGGGCGCATAACCCGGCATGCCCGGCGCGCGATCCTGCACCTGGCCTGCCCCAAACCCTGGTACAGGTTTTTCTCCAACTTGTTTTGTCGGCTGCAGGCAGCATAAATCGGGCATTTTACACTC
>CAYUBV010000748.1:0-1198 GCA_964443035.1 uncultured Tangfeifania sp. | reverse complement strand
TTCTTCTATGAGCCGGACATGGCTGGAGACCGTGTTATCACGCAGGTAATGTTTGATGTAATCTTCTGCCTCGGGATAACCCTGGTTCTGAGAATCTTGCTGCAACATGCTGGTCACCTCGTTGTTTATCTGCTCTTCGAAAACCGATTTTAAAACAACGGCACCGATTCCCTCTTTCTCGAGTTTCTTAATTTTCTCAACCGAATTTGTCAATCCGGAACTTGCTGCCACCAGCGGATTTTTTAGCTCAAGTCCTAAATATGTTGTTTCCAAATGTACCATTCTATTGCTGTTTTTTCAGATTATGATTTTTCTGTTTTTTCAAATTTAATGATTCAGCCGGTTAATTATAATTTCTTTCGCCAAATATTTTGCTGCCAATGCGAACAATGGTACTGCCCTCTTCCACGGCCAACGTATAATCGTCGGACATTCCCATCGAAATTTCTTTGAATTCAGGCTTATCCGCAAAATACATTTTTTTGAGGTTATCGAAAATCGATTTCAACTTTTGAAATTCCTTTCTAACCTTCTCTGTATCATCGGTAAAAGTTGCCATTCCCATTACACCGGCTATCGAAACATGCTCCATATTTTTGAATGCTTCCGACTCGAGGATTTCATTCGCATCTTTTTCAGTCAATCCGTATTTCGATTCTTCTTCAGCAATATGAAACTGCAGCAAACACGGTATTACCCGGTCGTTTTTCCGGGCTTCTTTATTTATGGTTTTCAGAATTTTAAAAGAATCGATGCTGTGAATCATACTCACAAACGGAGCAATGTATTTTGCCTTGTTCGACTGCAGGTGCCCGATGAAATGCCACTCGATATCGTTTGGAAGTTCGGGCTGCTTGCGAATGAGTTCCTGCGCTTTGTTTTCCCCAAATATTCTGTGGCCGGTCTGGTAAGCCTCCAAAATGGCATCGTTGGGTTTTGTTTTTGAAACAGCTACCAGTTTAACGCCTTCCGGCAAGTCAGATTTAATCTTTTCAAGGTTCTTTGCAATATCCATTCAAACAAATTTTCATTCAAAAATAGAAATAATGGCTGTAATTAAAGATGATTTACCAATAATTTCAAGCGATTCAAAATTATCACTTAAAAAGATCAGAATGAGTTCCGGTTCTGGTCAATTCAATAACTTTTGTTTTATCCACCAACCGCACAGCGGTTCCAAACCGCTTGGCGGGTAAAA
>CAYUBV010000747.1:0-1199 GCA_964443035.1 uncultured Tangfeifania sp. | reverse complement strand
TATAATTCATGCATTATATAATTTCTTGAAAAGTTTACATAATTCCCACTTTTTTAAGAAACATTGACGGAATACCGATTAGCATTTGAATTGAGCCTTAAATTCGTTTCCCTCTTTAAGACTTTTCAATTGACTATCGGCATTACTCCCGAGTACTCGGGATAATTTTAAAACTTCGCTTAAAGCTCAGTTTGAAAAAGAATTGGTATAATGTGTGAATGATGTAACTGTTACTGAAAATTGTGTAACATTTCACTGTTTGTTGCGCTTACCTTTGATTGAATGTATTTAAAGAAATAAAAAAACAGAAAATGAAAAAATTAATAATGGGTTTAGTGGTGGTTTTAAGCGCAGCGTTCCTTTTTACGGGTTGTGCTTCGTGGAATAAAACACAAAAAGGAGCAGCCGTAGGAACTGCAACGGGCGGCGCTGCAGGTGCAGTAATTGGCCGGGCTTCCGGAAATACCGCTCTTGGGGCAATAATTGGAGCTGCCGTTGGCGGAGGCACAGGTGCTGTAATTGGCCGGCAAATGGATAAGCAGGCTGAAGAAATTGCAAAAGACGTACCCGATGCAAAGGTTGAACGCGTAGGCGAAGGAATTGTGGTGGAATTTAGCAGCAATGTTTTATTTGGTTTTGATGAATCGAGCCTGTCGGAAGACGCAAAAACAAACCTCGATAAACTGGTTGCTGTATTGGGTAGTTATCCTGATACCGACATTGAAGTTCAGGGACATACCGACAGTAAAGGAAGTGAAGCGTATAACCAGACCTTAGCCGCACAACGGGCCGGAATCGTTTCCGGTTACCTGTCGGGTAAAGGAATTGCACCTGACCGTTTAGCCACTAAAAGTTTTGGCGAAACAGTGCCCAAATATGAAAACAATACAGCAGATGGCCGTACCCAAAACCGAAGGGTTGAATTTTTGATTACTGCCAACGAAAAAATGAAGGCTGAAGCTGAAAAGCAAGCATCAAGTTAATTTATAACACATTACAAATATTATTATAATGAAGACAAAACTATTTTCTTTGATATTAATTTTTACACTTACAGGTTCTATGGCGTTTGCCCAGGGATATGGCGGTTCAAAAACTTCCTTTGCGATTCTTGGTGGGGTAAACCTGCAGAATTTAAACGGGAAGGACGCGGGCGGCAACAAACTTGAAAATGACATGCTCACCGGTTTTCATGCCGG
>CAYUBV010000746.1:0-1201 GCA_964443035.1 uncultured Tangfeifania sp. | reverse complement strand
ATGATGTTTATGGCCCAGCGCAGCAGTGAGTTATCGGATGGAAAGATGATAATCGATGTGTACCCTTCGGAACAATTGGGATCGGAACAGCAATGTGTGGAACTGACGCAGATCGGCAGCCTTGCCATTACAAAAATATCGGCTGCTGTGATGGAGAGTTTTGCCGAAGATTATAAAGTGTTCGGACTGCCTTATATTTTCAGGTCGAAGGAACATGCTTACGAAGTTTTTGACGGCGATATCGGCAGGGACATATTGCTAAGTACCAAAGATAAAAGGATTTTCGGGCTTTGTTATTACGATGCCGGTTCGCGAAGTTTTTACACCATTGACAAACCCATCGAACACCCGGATGATTTGGCCGGGATGAAAATCAGGGTGATGCCGAGTGTTACCGCTGTAGGAATGGTGCGTGCACTTGGTGGTTCCGCAACGCCAATTTCGTGGGGCGAACTTTACACCGCGTTGCAGAGCGGGGTGGTGGACGGCGCCGAAAACAATCCGCCCAGCCTTTATACCTCGCGCCACTATGAAGTATGTAAATATTATTCGTTGGATGAACATACCACCATACCCGATGTGCTGGTTGTCAGCCAGGTGATTTGGAATAAACTGAGCGAACAGGAAAAAGAGTGGCTCCAGCAGGCAGCTGACGAATCTGCTGTTTTGCAGCGTGAGTTGTGGGCGGAATCGGAAAAAGAATCCATGGAAGAAGTGCAAAAAGCAGGTGTTGAAATCAACCGGCCCGACAAAGAACCTTTCATAGAAAAAGTTGAGCCTTTTTTGGAAAGCTATCGTGACAATGAGGTCATTTATGATTATATAAAAAGAATTCAGGCGATTGAATAAAATTTAGAACTATGAAAATAAGAAGAACTATAGAAAAAACTTTAGAATGGACCCTCGTTTTTCTGATGAGTATCCTGGTAATCGATGTTTTGTGGCAGGTATTCAGCCGGTATGTTTTAAATTCACCCAGCAGCTATACCGATGAACTTGCCGGGTATTTGCTTATTTGGGTAGGGATGTTCGGTGCCGCCTATGTGGCAGGCAGACGCGAACACCTTGCGATCGACCTGCTTATCCAGCGAAGTTCACCGAAACGAAAATTTAAGCTCGAGATGATCATCAGTGCGCTTATTGTCATTTTTGCCATTGCCGTTTTAATTATTGGTGGCACATCCCTGGTTTATACACGGTT
>CAYUBV010000745.1:0-1203 GCA_964443035.1 uncultured Tangfeifania sp. | reverse complement strand
TCTGAATTTCCTTTTTGTGTTTTTTCAAGTTTTTCATAATACTGTTTCCTTTCAATTCTAATTTGCGCAGACATACTATAAAAACGTCTAATGCTTTTATCCGAACGAGCCAATATCATATCTGTAATTGCCCTTGTAATTCGTCCGTTCCCATCATCGAAAGGATGAATTGTCACGAACCATAAATGAGCAATAGCTGCCTTAAGAACCAAATCTATTTCATGCTCGTTTTCAAACCAGTCTAAGAATCTGTTCATTTCTGGTTCGATCCTGTCTGAACCTGGAGCCTGATAGTGAACTTTCTCTTTTCCCATAGGCCCCGATACAACTTGCATTGGACCAGTCGAATCTTTTCTCCAGTCCGCAACTGTGATTTTATAAAGATTACTCCATCCTGATGGAAAAAGTGCTGCATGCCAACCAAACAATCTGTCTCTAGTCAAAGGCATATCATATCTTTGAGTAGCGTCAAGCATCATTTCAACTATCCCGTCAACGTGACGTTCCGATTCCACAGCTCCTGCAATATCAATTCCTAGTCGCCGGGCAATTGAAGAACGTACTTGTTCTATCTCCAAAAATTCGCCTTCGATTTCCGATGATTTAATAACATCTAAAGTCAGCGTGTTCAATACTGCTTCATTTTGCAAATCAAATCCAAGCGATTCCATTTTACCTAACAGTCTTCCTTGTTGATTCCTGGCTTCACCTAATTTTATCATCACTTTTTTATTGTCCCAAGTGAAGTCTGTCCAGTTTTCGTTTTCGTGTATATAAATTTTCATTCTCCGCAAATTATGCGACAAATATACTCCTTATTCTCCGCAAATGAAACTTTCTCCGCAAAATATGCTTAGAATATAGCAGTTAATCTCCGCAATGTCGGTTTTATACTTGGAGGTAACGGTCAGGTGCTAAATTTCGGGGCGGGTTGCGTGCGATTTCCTGTCCGAAGGACAAGGGAAATCAAGCGTGAACCCGCCGACCGAAAACCACCAGTCGCAGCCCTGAAATTTGCACAATGTTATGGGTTGGTTTTTATTCCTCAAAATATTCATATCGTAAAACATGACTGAGTGTTGAGCTATACGATAATAGTTCGTTCGTTTCTTTGATGATTAAATTATTATTTTCATCGTAGGTGTTAAATATCTCACGTACATGTGTTTTCATATCCTCTCCACCAAAAACATCTGATTGAAT
>CAYUBV010000744.1:0-1208 GCA_964443035.1 uncultured Tangfeifania sp. | reverse complement strand
CATTTATATTCTCCGTGTTGCGACAGGTATAACTACCATTTTAAGCGAATGAAATAACTATCAGCTATTATGACTGGAATTAAAGTACTTAAAATATTGCTTGTTGTTTCTTTATTATCAGCGTGGATTTCATGCTCAGAAGAGAAAGAAAATGGATTTTGCAGGGATTGTATGGTTGAAGAAAAAGAAGAGAATTTTATCCCATTAACTGAAGGATGGATAAACTATTCAGAGGATTTGAGCCGTTACATAATTCGAATGCCGAGCTATAATATTTCATACGATTATTGTCCATGCGAATTCCCCCCATCTTTTAAAATTGAAGAAAATCAAACTGTTAAGTTTAGCGGTTTTGCAACTGAATCGCCAATTTACAAAACAGATTTCAGTGAAATAACCTGCATAAAACTGGATACCATATTTTATTATGATGATTTCAATGAAAGTTTTGAATGAATTTATTTTGCCGATCATGTGAAACAGTCGAATGATGTTTCTTCGTTTTGAGTTTTTGTCACACAGTTTAATATTTATTTTGATTGGTAATTAACCGATAAAAAAGGCAGAAAGAACCATCGGAGTAGGGGTGCAATGCAAGATGTGTTTTTGTGATACAAAAACTCTGTGTCTGCCGACGGCCTTTTTTCAAAAGTTTGATTCCCGCGAGCGGTAAATATTGATTCCCAAATCTGTCACGAAAGAATTTCAATTCCGGCAACCAGCAAAAGCTTACGGCATAAAGCCATTCATTTCAAAACCGGAAGCGTTAATTTTTGCCAGCGCAATATTCATATTTCAAAAAGACTTAACCTTGCAAGCTTCGGTTAAAACATTTTGAAAACCCACATTAACACTTCCCTATTTTTTCATTCATTTTTTATTCCGTTTCCTTTTGCCTCATGCCGGAATTTAAAGACGGGTTGTTTACGATTTGGGATATAAAGGATTATAGAATTATTATTTCCTGAGACCTTTGTGTTTTGAAAGATGAGGTTGCTCAAATGCCAGTGACATTAATTCCTGTTCTCTTCTTAATAATCCATAATTTGTTGCAATTGATCTCCACTTTGACACATTTTTTTGAACACGATTAATTATTTCTCTGGCTTTATTTGGAGCAAGTCTAAAAAATTCAGCAACTTCCAAAGCAAGATCCAGGTCAAGCGAATTATCTTCATCAGAAATGTTAAGACTTAGGCCAGTGCCAG
>CAYUBV010000743.1:0-1209 GCA_964443035.1 uncultured Tangfeifania sp. | reverse complement strand
ATGGCAGGAGCAAAGAAAAACGCAGCGATGCAAAACTTGTGGCCATGGCTGCTGTCATCAACGCCGAAGGCTTCCTGAAATACAGCCGGATATACCAGGGTAATATCAGCGACAACGAAACACTGGGTCAAACCATATCGGAACTTTCGGCACACACTTCGCAAACCAAAAGAAAACCTGTTGTGGTAATGGATGCAGGAATAATGACCGAAGATAACGCAGAAATGTTAAAACAGCAAGGCTATGATTATATATGCGTTACCCGGACCAAACTAAAAGACTATACCGCTATCAACCCGGAACAGGACAGAATGACCCTATACGATAAGAACAAAAACCCGATAGAACTGCAGTATGTTGCAAAAAAAGGTTGCCCGGACAATTATCTTTATGTGCGCAGCCGGCAAAAAGCAGTTAAAGAGGCCTCAATGAACGAACACTTTTCACAGCGGTACGAAGAAGAACTGGAGAACATAAAAGGAGCATTACACAAAAAAGGGGGCACGAAAAAACTGGAAAAAGTATGGGAGCGCATCGGCAGGGTTAAAGAAAGGTACCCCACAGCCAATAAGCATTATACAATTACAGTAGTGTCCGATGCAAACCAGGAAAAAGCCACAGACATAACCTGGGTTAAAAATCCCGTGAAACCCAAACAGGGGGAAGGCATTTACTTTATCCGTACCACTCTTTCAGGGAAAGAGGAAAATACCATCTGGACAATTTACAATACACTAACCGAAATTGAAGCTACATTCCGTTGCCTGAAAACCGATTTGGCATTGCGTCCCGTCTTTCACCAGTACGATGAAAATATTGAATCACACCTGTTCCTGGGGCTTTTGGCGTATCAGGTTGTTGCCACCATACGGTACCAGCTCAAGGCCAAAAATATCCACCACGACTGGCGAAATATTGTGCGGATAATGAACACACAAAAAGAGGTAGTAACAACACTAAAAAACAAAAAAGGAAAAACCATTCGGATAAAAAAATGCAGTGTACCTGCTGTAGGGGCAAAACAAATTTATGAAGCCCTGGGGTATAAAACCGTACCATACTATATGAAAAAATCTGTGTTACCCGAATTATGAATAGAACAAAGATAAAAACCAATAAAACAAGGCTCTATGCTTCAAGGGTAACAAGTTGGGTTAACTTCTATTATTACTTTATTGTTCACCAGAAGATCAATCCGGTAACCAACCT
>CAYUBV010000742.1:0-1211 GCA_964443035.1 uncultured Tangfeifania sp. | reverse complement strand
TCGGCAGCGCCGCCCTGTTTGGCTGGCTTGTACATCCGCACATGATCTTCCACCAACTGCGCATAATCTTTGTCCGGCGTCATCATAAACGTGTCGAATCCTTCGGGTTTGGCTTTTTGCGCCAGCGTGCCGATTACATCGTCGGCTTCAAAACCTTCCATTTCAATAATCGGAATATTAAAGGCTTCAATAATTTTACGGATGTAGGGAATCGATTTTCGCAAATCCTCGGGCATTTCCTCACGGTTGGCTTTGTATTCCTTGTACATTTCGTGGCGGAAAGTGGGAGCCGATACATCAAAAACAACTCCGATATAATGCGGATCTTCTGCTTCGAGCAATTGTGTAAGAGTATTTACAAAACCAAGCATGGCTGAAGTGTTTACCCCTTTCGAATTAAACCGCGGATTGCGGATAAATGCATAATAACTTCTGTAAATCAATGCGTAAGCATCGAGTAAAAAGAGTTTTTTCGGACTGTTTTCTTTCATAATATTTTGTTTTACTGATTATCTTCTGCAAACCACTCGGCATAAGCAGTTACGGTTTCAAAAAGCCGGATGCTCAAAAGCGAAACTCCGGGCGGCAGTTTTTCCTGAAGGATTTCGGCAATGTAGCTGACAATGTTTTCGGTGGTGGGTTGAAAACCGACCAAAATAATTCGTTCAGAAGTTTTTCGCAGCAACTCAATTTGTTGTTCCGGAACCAGCTTGTTCACCATGAGCGAGTGATCGAACCGGTTGACAATTTCCGATTTTACGAGGTATTTCAAATCGGCAAAATCCATCACCATGCCGTCTTTGGGGTGGCCCGGTTCATTGCGCGGCTCGCCGGCCAGCGTCACTTCCAGGTTGTAAGAATGCCCGTGAATGTTCCGGCACAGCCCGTCGTATTCGTGCAGCGTGTGTGCCATCTCGAAATGAAATCGTTTGGTTACCCTGATTTTTGCCATCTCTCTGAAATAAACAACAAAAATACCCAAATTAACCAGGGATGAGGTTAAATCAATCTTACTTCTTTTTTGATTTTTTTAAATTACGCAAAATCATTAGCAACAAAGCTTTTCAGCCGGGTTGTTTTTTCCTTTTTAGTTTTGGGTTGTTTGCTTATTTTTGCATCCGAATTTGATAATCAGGAAAAATGACAGATAAACCGACAGTTTTAAGCGGGATACGGCCCACCGGATATTTACACCTCGGCAACTATTTTGG
>CAYUBV010000741.1:0-1215 GCA_964443035.1 uncultured Tangfeifania sp. | reverse complement strand
TTTTATCGTGGAAACAAAATTACAAAAAGTTGCTGATCAATTGGTTTCAGAACTTAAAAATTATTCAAAAGAGAACCAGATGACAGATGCCTATCAATTTGAAAAGGGTATTACTACTATCTTAGCAGAAGCAAATAAACAGTTTATGCAAGCCGTGGTAGGAGAAAGCAAAGGAGAGAATTCCAAAGTAAAGGTAAAAACTACCTATGGAGAAATTGTTGTACCTAAGAACCATCCCATGTCAAGCCGTCCGATGGGTTTTGGGATAAGTCCGCGTCTTCAGGAACACATGTGCCGGTTGGGTTCAAAATTAACCTTTGCAGAGGGTAGTGAGGAGTTCCGGCAATTTTTAGATATTGACATATCAGATAAACAAATTGAAAGGGTATCTCATTGCTATGGAGAAAGACTTGAAGAATTAGATTGGGAAAATGCTTATTGTGATTCGGTGCAAATGAAAATCAATTATAAAGAAGAAGAACCTGTATATGCAATGGTTGATGGCAGCATGTTGCTGACGCGGGAAGAAAAATGGAAAGAGATTAAAGTAGGCCGTGTGTTTGGAGGCAACTCCCTGGTTGAGGTTTCAAAAAAAAGGAACATTCTGAACCATTCTGTATATAAAGCGCATATGGGCAAGGCTTCTGAATTTTGGGAACGTTTTAGCGTTGAGATTCCCCCGTCAAAACAGTTGGTTTTTATTAACGATGGAGCCCGGTGGATATGGAAATATATTGAAGAACGTTACCCGAATAGTATTCAGATACTGGACTTTTTTCATTGCAAAGAGCATATCTGCCAGTTTGCAAAAGAATTTTTTGGCAACACTCAGCAGGCGCCTGACTTTTCAGAAAAGTTGTGCAATATGCTTTTAGAAGAAAAGGTAGATGGGGCAATAGAAACACTCAGGGGGCTTGAACCCCAATCGAAAAAAAAACATGATGAAAAGGAAAAACTATTAGGTTATCTTGAAACCAATAAAAAACGAATCAATTATGGGTGGTTTAAAAAGATGGGGCTACTCATAGGCTCCGGGCCAATTGAATCGGCCCAACGCAATGTTGTCCAGAAAAGGATGAAACAATCAGGTCAACGATGGACAATCAAGGGGGCACAGCAAATAGTTAATCTCAGGGTATGCCATCAAAGTAATAAATGGGAATATGTAACTAAAATTATTAAAAATGCAGCTTAAATGGAATTTGTCGTACACCC
>CAYUBV010000740.1:0-1216 GCA_964443035.1 uncultured Tangfeifania sp. | reverse complement strand
ACTTCCCGTTCCAGTTCCACACCAAATGTATCGAGCACCGACTGTTTAATTTTTTCTGAAAAATTGAAGATTTCCTGACCGGTAGCATTGCCGTAGTTTACCAGAACCAGGGCCTGTTTTTCATGCACCCCAACATCTCCTTCACGGTGGTCTTTCCAACCGGCCTTTTCGATGAGCCAGCCTGCCGCAACTTTCGATTTTCCTTCGCCTGCAAGGTAAACCGGCAGTTCAGGGAACCGGGCTTTTAATTCGCCTCCGGTTTGTTCGTCTACCACCGGATTCTTGAAAAAGCTGCCTGCATTTCCCAGTTCATTTACATTGGGAAGTTTGGAAGTGCGGATTTCAATCACTGTTTCGCGAACATTTTTGAGATTGGTTTCGCCTTTTTCTTTTACTTTTTCGCCAAGCAGTCCGTAATCCAGTTTGAATTCGGGAAATTTTTCCAGCCGGAATACTACCGATGTGATGATGACCTGATTTTTCAGACGGGTTTTAAAAATGCTGCTGCGGTAGTCAAATTCACATTCAGAAGCCGAAAATTCTACCGGTTGGTTTTTCAGCAAATCATACCCTTTTACGGTTTCAATTGTTTCAGATACTTCCTGTCCGTAGGCACCGATATTTTGCACCGGGGCAGCCCCGCAGGAACCCGGAATAAGCGACAGGTTTTCAATTCCGCCCAGTCCGTAATCCACCGTGTATTTTACAAAATCGTCCCAGGTTTCGCCGGCTCCAACTTCCATCCACACATTTTGGCGGTCTTCTTTAATAACTGCAATTCCCGGGATATTCGGATGCATAACAAGGCCTTCAAAATCATTCAGAAAAAGCATATTGCTCCCGCCACCTAATATCACCAGCGGAGTGTCTTTCCAGCTTTCATTCGATTGCAAAAAGACAGCGAGATCTTCATGCTCGGTAAATTCGAAAAAAAAGCGGGCATTGGCTTTCACGCCAAATGTATTGTAGCTTGTCAGATCGTGGTTTTCAGAAAAACGGATCATGAATTTTTTTTCGCAAAGATAGCGGATGTAAACAATTTGGAAGAAGATTTTTTTGAATATCCGTTATGCATCATAAAGCGTCCGTCACCTTGAACTTGTTTCAGGGTCTCATTGATTATACAATGATTACCAAAATTCTGATGGCTGAAACAAGTTGCCAATGACAGATTTTTATAAGGTATTCATAGTGAAATCAATAAGAAAATCACATT
>CAYUBV010000739.1:0-1217 GCA_964443035.1 uncultured Tangfeifania sp. | reverse complement strand
GGTTTGAATTGAAAAGAAAACTAATAGAGGCCCTTAATGCAGTTGGTTATGAACTGGTTGACATTGGCGAATATGAATTGGTTCCGGGTGAAAACTACCCTGATTTTATTGTGCCACTGGCAAAAGCGGTTTCTGATGAAAATGACAAATATAACCGGACACACTGGTTAAACGGTATTGAAGCTTGCACTGAAGTGAATAAAATTCCAGGTGTTTGTGCAACCGTTATTACCGAATCAACTGCCCCTGGTGTTGAAACCGGGAGTGAAGATTTATACGTCAGGTGTATCGGGGGGCAGGTAAAAGGATATGCGTTATCGAAAAAGAAAGTAATGACTTTTCTTAATGCAGGTGGTTCTGCCAACATACTATCCAATCAGCGACTTGCGAAAGTGCGGATGCTGGGAACAAATAAAAGACTGGCTGGACAAGAAAAATACCTGGCTTAAATTTTAAGCATTTGTTGGTTTTTATAGCCGCATAGGCAATTCAGTTTGAATTGTTTTTCTGAAAAATTACACATACGAACCATGGAATTGCCGCAATTCTAAAAAATATTATTAGAGCTATGACCGAAATAATTAAAGATAAGGAATCAACAACAGTTGGTAATCGCCGTGTTCACCTGGCAAATGAACGAACATTTCTGGCATGGATTAGAACAAGTATTGGTGTAATGGCATTCGGATTTGTTGTTGAGAAATTTTCTTTTTCCCTAAAACATATGTCTATAATTTTGGGGAAATCAACAACTGGAATTCCATTGACTCCTTCCCAGGGGTACCCGGATTTTATTGGGATATTTCTTGTTGGTTTGGGTATGTTTTTGGTATTGTTCGCATTTGTAAGGTACAAAAAAGTTGAACGACAAATAGATGCTGATACATTCCAGCCATCATCGATACTTGATAATTCTCACGGTATCGATATTTGGAGCCGGAATTTTCCTTATAACATATCTTATTCAAAATATATAAGCCAGGAATCAAAAATAAAGTTGTGGCTGAACTTGTAAAACAGGCTCTTGAACCTTAGAAGGATAAACTTTCGGAGGTTGTTGGTGAAACATTTACCGCGCTCAACCGGGGAACAAACCTGAAAGAACTCGCCGGGAAATGTATAAGAGATTTAAAAGCAGGGAGTGAAATGACAATCCTTTTTCTGACCATTGCAGTTCTGCATGACGCTTAATCTTTCTTTTGGTTTTCGATGATCTT
>CAYUBV010000738.1:0-1218 GCA_964443035.1 uncultured Tangfeifania sp. | reverse complement strand
CCAAATATATTGTAATTGACGTGTTAATTATTATTTTTGACGCTTTATTAATAATTCTTCCGGAAAACCATATCATATGAAGGATATTCTTAAAGGCACAAAACGGTTTATGTCGCGTGGATTTGCCAGATCCCTTGATTACGTTGAAATAGTGGGAAACAAACTGCCCCATCCTGCTACAATATTCGCCCTGCTGGCCCTGCTGGTAATGATTATTTCATGGCTTGCAAGCACCTTTAACTACCAGGCAGTACATCCCGTTTCCGGAGACATTATAGAGGCTAACAGCCTGTTCAGCAGTGACGGAATCCGCTGGATATACACCAATATCATATGGAACTTCGTGAACTTCCCCCCGCTGGGCTATGTACTGGTTGTAATGGTTGGTATTGGTGTTGCAGAAGGCTCAGGACTGTTTTCGGTAATGATACGCTCACTGGTCCTTGCCGCACCTAAAAGAATTATTACAGCGGCAATAGTAGCCGCCGGTATCATATCACACCTTGCATCAGAGGCAGGTTATGTTATCCTGATACCCCTGGGAGCCATGATATTCCATGCCCTGGGCAGGCATCCCATGGCCGGACTTTCAGCCGCTTTCTGCGGTGTCAGCGGAGGCTTTGGCGCAAATTTTCTTGTAGGCTCGGTAGATCCTATACTGGCCGGACTCTCAACTTCAGCAGCCCAGATTATACGTGAAGATATGGTGATCAACCCTGTTGTCAACTATTACTTTATGTTTGTATCTGCCTTCCTGGTTATCATCATTGGCACCTGGGTTACTGAGAAGATCGTTGAACCGCGCCTGGGCAGCTATTCCGGCAGTGCCGAAAGAGTGGCAGTTGCGAAGCTGGGCGCAGATGAAAAGAAGGGGCTTAAGTGGGCCGGCTGGGCCCTGCTAGGAACGCTTGCCCTGCTGGCAATAACAATTATTCCTGAGAACGGTATTTTCAGGGACCCGGACGATGGCTCAGTGCTTAACTCTCCGTTTTTTGACGGTATTATAGTCGGCATACTGCTGTTTTTCTTTATACCCGGACTGGTCTACGGCTGGGTGGTTAAAACCATCAAAAACGATAAAGATGTTGTTAACCATATCACCAATTCCATGAAAGGCATGGCAGCCTATATTGTACTTGTATTCTTTGCCGCCCAGTTTGTTTATTTTTTCAGCTACAGCAATATAGGTCTTATAGTTGCCATTAACGGTGCTGAAGG
>CAYUBV010000737.1:0-1219 GCA_964443035.1 uncultured Tangfeifania sp. | reverse complement strand
AAATTTTCTTTTGTGATTTCCCAGATGGGCCAGATTCCATGAAATGAAAAATGTCCCTGATGCAATGAATTATAATAATCAGCATAAACATACCACGAAATTACAGGCAGAACTGAAAGCAGAAAAGGTAAAAAGTGTTTCAACCTGAAATTAAAAATACGTTTTTCTTTTTGCTGAAACAGAAGTTCAAAAACCACCCATCCCCCAAGTGCAATAAATGAAATTGCTGAAGTTATTTTTAAAAGCATCGATAAACTAAAAAACAAAGCTGCCCACCACAGATTGACCGTCCGCAGTTTTTTTGTAAATCTAACGACGAAGTACCATGCTATAAAAACCAGCGAAAGAGCAGGCACATCAGGTAAAAAATTTGGCCCGTAAAAAACAATCATAGGTGAGGTAAATACCAGCAAACTGACAAAAGCTGCCCGGAAATAATTCTTAAACAGATATTTTAATGTTGAAAACAAAGCCAGCAATCCCAGAAAAAAAATAGCAATCTGGACCATTTTAAAAATCCATTCATGTTTCCCGAATAAATCCCACAACTGAGCTACCAAAAAATATATTATCGGAAATTCACCAACTGCTTTACCTGAAGTTCCTCCATTTCCAAACTGGTTATGCATTTCGGGTTGAAAAAACGGAAGGTTGTGCTGGTAATAATTTTGTGTTAAGGAAAGACTGTTGGTTTGCCGCCAAACATGTACTGATTGCGGTGGATAAAACATTGATTCATGCAACCCGTAATAAAAAAACATGGCCACAAAAATCAGCAGAAAAAGAAGATTTCCAATCCAGTTTGATTTTAAAGTATTCGTTTTCATGATATTAAAGGCATTTTTACAATGTTTAAGATTATTTTAAATGCCGTCTAAAAAGTTAGGTAAATAAAATTGTGAACTATTTTTTTTCTGAAATTTGGCTTAAATATAAATATTCTACGATTATCAAAGCATTTTATTAATTCGGGATTATGCACCAAAAATCTAAAAGTTTCAACCAAATAAATACGACTTCAACTATAAGTCCTTATTGCAGATTCAGGATTCTCTTAAAAAAATAGTAATTTTACTCCGGTTTAAAATAATCGAAAAATGGATCAGTTTTTAAATCAGCAAAAACCAGAAAAACGACCAATTGCAAATTCTGAACAAAAATTCTAAATGTATAAACAAAAAAAAATAGGTCTTGTAATACCGGCTTTTAATGAAGAGGA
>CAYUBV010000736.1:0-1219 GCA_964443035.1 uncultured Tangfeifania sp. | reverse complement strand
TACACGACTTTTTAACTGAAACAACCGGTTTGCCGCCCGAAACATTAACCAAAATATTTGTTTCGCTTGTCATCATTATTTTTCTGTATCTGTTGCAAATGGGGATTTTGCGGATTGTGTGGGGCCAGACAAAATCTGTAAAGATGCGTTACCAGTGGAGGCGTTCGCTTTCATTTATCATTCCGTTTATTGGTTTAGTTCTCATTATCAGTGTGTGGGTACAGGCATTCCGGCAGTTTGGAGCTTTCCTGGGATTACTTTCCGCAGGGTTGGCCATTGCGCTAAAGGACCCGCTGACAAACATTGCAGGTTGGTTTTTTATAATTATCCGCAAGCCTTTTGTGGTGGGCGACCGCATTCAGATAGCCAATTTTTCAGGTGATGTTATCGATATCCGGATGTTTCAGTTTACCATTCTCGAAATTGGGAACTGGGTAGATGCCGACCAAAGTACCGGACGCATGGTCCACTTGCCCAACAGTAAAGTTTTTCTGAAAGCACAGGCCAATTACAGCACCGGCTTTGAATACATCTGGAACGAGATTCCGGTTACCGTTACCTTCGAAAGCAACTGGGAAAAGACGAAAAATATACTGCAGGAAATCATCGACCGCCATGCCGAACACATCAGTGCCGAAGCCGAACGCCAAATATTTGAAGCCAGTAAAAGTTACATGATTTACTACCACCACGTCACACCGATTGTTTATACCAAAGTCATCGATTTTGGCGTAAAACTTACCATTCGCTATCTCTGCAATCCACGCAAAAGGAGAGGTTCTGAAAATGATATCTGGCAGGATGTATTAACGCAGTTCAGCAAACACAGCGACATTGACCTGGCTTACCCGACAACCCGGTTTTATACGATGGGAGAAAGCCAGGGAGGGACTCCGTCGTAAGGATTGAAATTATTATTGAAACAGGGTCTTAAAAGTGATTGTTATTTTCTATTAAACCCAGCGGGTTTACATGTTTCTAGAAATACAGGTGTAGCAGTAGAATTGCGACCCCGGCCGGGGTCGAACTTTGCGCTTTGCCAATGTATTTCTATAAACATTTGATGCCTCCGGCATCTTTCAATAATTGTAAATGAAGTTAATCCAAATTTTCCAAAAAAGTCAGCAATTGATAAATGGAAGAAAAGTTTTTGTTGAAAATATCTGAAGAAAGTTCCCAGTTGTTTTCTTTTGCCTTAACAAGGAAATCACATTCCGCC
>CAYUBV010000735.1:0-1220 GCA_964443035.1 uncultured Tangfeifania sp. | reverse complement strand
CCGAAAAGGGCAAGGAAGCCGACCCATACCGCAACGCTGATGTTTATCGGCCCCATTTGGAAAAGATCCCGGATGTTCATCCCCAAAATGGAAAAATTCATAAACCATTCCTGTCCGTAGAGCCACAGCATCACAAATCCGCCGGACCATGCCAGGGCGATCCCGGAAAAAATGATCAGGGACACGAGTGTCGACCGGAACTGGAAGTAGATGAGCAAAAAGATAATCAGCAACGTGATGGGGACAATGACCATAAACCGTTTGGACGCCCGCTTGTGATGCTGGAATTCCCCTTCGAACACATAGCTGATCCCGTCCGGGATCGTAAGGGACTGGTTGTCGATCTGTGCGTCAAGGTGGGCGCGGACACGGTTGACCATGTCTACGGCCGACTCCCCGCGGACGTGGTCAAATGTCACATAGGCCGAAAGAAAGGTGTTTTCGCTTCGGATATTCATCGGGCCGGCTGTAAATTCAAAATCGGCAAGCTCTCCGAGCGGTATTTGGCTCCCGGCCGGCGTATTTACGCGTACGCGCGCCATTTTTTCGGGAGCATTCCGGTATTCCCGTGCATATCGGACTCTTACGGGATAGCGTTCCCGCTTTTCAACGGTTCTTGTCTGCACCCGTCCGCCGATCGCCGTGGATATGACATCCTGGACATCTGAAATCCCAAGTCCATGCCGGGCAATGGCTTCCCGGTCGATATCGATTTCCAGGTACGGCTTGCCCACCACGCGATCCGCAAACACCGATGCGGGCCGGATGCCGTCAACATCACGGATATGCTCTTCCAGGTCGGTGGCAAAGTCATCAATGCGATCGAGGTCGGGTCCGCTGATACGGACCCCCATGTTCGCCCGCATGCCGGTCTGGAGCATGATAAGACGGGTTTCAATGGGCTGGAGCTGCGGTGCGGAAGTGACACCGGGCAGGTTCGATGCGTCCACGATCTCATTCCATATGTCGTCTTCGCTTTGGATTTCATCACGCCATTGCCGGAAGTATCTTCCCCTGCGATCCGGTATCAGTTCCCCGTTTTCGGTCCGTTCAAAATTGCCGTCGTCATCGACCGCATACCGGATGCGCCTTCCCCTGTCGTCGGTCTTGTATTCCGATTTGTAAGTAATCACATTTTCGAACATGGAAAGCGGGGCCGGGTCGAGGGCGGATTCCACCCGCCCGATTTTGCCCACCACATTTTCCACCTCCGGGATGGA
>CAYUBV010000734.1:0-1221 GCA_964443035.1 uncultured Tangfeifania sp. | reverse complement strand
CCCAGTAATTCGACAATCCTTTATCGAGCAAAAATTTGTTGTGCGTAAAATGATGGATGGGCATCAGTTCGATGGCAGTTACGCCAAGTTCCTTAAAATAATTTATGATTTTCGGATGGGTTAACCCTTTGTAGGTTCCCCGTTCATGTTCAGGAATATCAGGGTGAAGGGCGGTAAATCCTTTTACATGCAGCTCGTAAATAATGGAATTGTGCATCTGAACGTCGGGCTTTTTAACATCTTCCCAGTCAAACCGGGTGTCAATTACCACCGATTTGTTCATTTCAGGGGCGCTGTCGGTGCTCTCTTTTTTGAGTTTTATTTTTTTGCCTGAGTCAATCAAATTGTAATCAAACATACCCTGGCTGACCCCGATTCGTCCGGCGATTGCTTTCGCGTACGGGTCGAGCAGCAGTTTTTGCGGATTAAACCGAAATCCTTTTTCCGGCTGGTAACGCCCGTACACCCTGTAGCCATACAACTGGCCGGGTTTAATTCCGGGCAGGTAGACGTGCCAGACGTAGTCGGTCACTTCTTCAACATCTATCTGGGTGTATTCCTTTGGATCATCGGCATTTTGAAACAAACAGAGTTTAACACCTGTTGCATTCTCGCTGAAAAGTGCAAAGTTCACGCCCTCGCCATCGTAATTGGCGCCCAGCGGATAAGGTTTTCCCGGTAATACTTTGCCTTCGTATTTGCTTTTTTGAACTATTGGATTTTCCATTTTTTAATATCTGTAATTTTTGGTTTTTTTCTGAATAATAATTTTCACGGAGAAAAACAGAGTAGTTCCCTTAAATCAAACAATAGATCATCTTTATTGTTGAACAAATAGAACCAACAGTGCAACCTTTATAAAGTTTTGATTGGCTGGTTATTAAAACTGTAGTTTCTGCCTCAGCGAATTGCAGCAGATAATTTCCGGGTTTTTTCACGGTTGCCTCGCCAGGTTTGAGATGGTGTTTATTAATCCTAAAAGCAAATAGACAAATGATTTATAAAACCGTATATCCGGTATTTGAAGACAATATCGTAAAATTTAATGTGTGGGCCCCCAAAGCCAAAAGTATTCATCTAATAACCCAAAATCCGGAGAAGAAAATTGCCCTGCAAAAACAGGAATTTGGATACTGGTCGCTCGGGCTTGAAAATATATTGCCTGGAACACGCTATAAATACCAGATAGATGAAAAAGAATCTTTCCCCGATCCGGCTTCG
>CAYUBV010000733.1:0-1222 GCA_964443035.1 uncultured Tangfeifania sp. | reverse complement strand
CCCAGCGAGAGCGCATAACCCAATGAAAGTCCCAGGTAACGGAGTGACAATCCAAACGAAAGATTGCCGATTCCGTAAACCGCACCTAACAGAAAAACGATTACCAATACACTGGAGGGCGTTGATTTTAAGCTGTCAAGCCAGTTGGGAGCAAATATCAAACAGGCTATAAACGGAAAAATAATATATGCTCCAAAGCTAAATACCATCCAGTACGTTTCCCATTGCCAACCCTTTATTTTTCCGAATGGAACAGCAAAGCTCCCGGCTGAAAAGGCACCGGTGGCGATTAGAAAAATTCCGAAAAGAATATTTAGGCTCATTTAAACAAAATTATTGGTTTTTGTAAACGATCGATTCTATTTGCGGCCACGGATATTCGCCGTCGTTTTTTTGAGGTTCACCCGGTGTACTGCGTCCATCGGTTATAATTTTTGCCAGTTCACTGCGGTACTGTTCCACCAGGTTTTCATTTTCGGCCTGAAGGTTATTTTCCTCAACGCTGTCAGTTTTTAAATTGTATAGCTGAACCGGAGGCAAATCTTCAATTCCTTCGGAGTTTGGTCGCGGTGCACTCCAGCCTCCCGAACCCGGACAGAAATTTACTTTCCAGTCGCCTTTACGGTAAGCAAATGATCCATTTATTGAATGATGAACGATGCTTTCGCGGGAACCTGATTTTCCTTCAAGTGCGGGCAAAAAACTAAAACTGTCTTCCGCCACAATGTCCGGGATTTCTTTACCGATTATTTCAGCAAAGGTGGCAAACAAATCGGTAGTACAAACCAACTGGTCCGATTTTCCGGGGCTTACTTTTGCAGGCCAGCGTGCCACAAAAGGCACACGATGTCCGCCTTCATAAATATCGGCTTTGTATCCTCTGAAAATGTAACTGGGATAATGGCCTTTTGAAGCCAACTGATCAAAACCGGCCTGGGGCGAACACCCATTGTCCGTGGAAAAAATCAGCAGGGTATTTTCTGCAATTCCTTTATCCTCCAGTGCTTTCATCACCTGTCCCGCTACCCAGTCAACCATTATCACGAAATCGCCATAAGGATTTTCCAGTCCGCTTTTACCCTGGAAAGGTTCTGTTGGCAAAATGGGGGTATGCGGCGCCGGAAGCGGCATGTAAACAAAAAAGGGCTTATCGCCATCTGCATTCTCCTCAATAAAACCCACCGTTTTTCGGGTGATTTCCGGGAGCACCTGCTCATGATCA
>CAYUBV010000732.1:0-1229 GCA_964443035.1 uncultured Tangfeifania sp. | reverse complement strand
CTCCTTTTTTTCCGATGTTTGTTACTTTGGTTTCGAAGAAAACATCTTTGAAAGCCGCTTTATTTGCCTTTTTGTACGTTTCAATTAAATCTTTGTCCATTCCGGGCATAAAATTACCGGTCATTTCAACCACCGAAATTTCAGTGTTCAGCGCCCGGTAAATGGTAGCCATTTCCAGGCCGATGTATCCGCCTCCAATTACCAGCATCTTTCCGGGAATGTCTTTCAAATTGAGTGAATCTGCCGAATTCATAACCTGCGGATCATCGGTTTTGATGTTGGGAAGTTGAATGGGACTTGCTCCGGTGGCAATAATTACATTTTCGAAATTGATCTTTTTTTTGCCTTTGTCAGCTAAATCAACTTCCAGTGTTCCGGAATCTAAAAATTTGGCTTTTCCTTTCAGATAATTGATTTTTCGTGCTTTTACCAGTTGTCCCAGTCCACCGGTAAGTTTTTTTACCACTCCATCTTTCCATTTTCTGATTTTGTCCACATCCACTTCAGCCGAAGTAAATTTTATTCCCATATCGGATGCTTCTTCCGCATCGGTTTTTATTTTTGAAAGGTGCAGCAATGCTTTTGTAGGAATGCATCCGCGATAAAGGCAAACTCCGCCCGGATTGATTTCCGGATCGATGAGGGTGACTTCCAAACCGAGGTCAGCCGCCATAAATGCTGCGCGGTATCCGCCCGGTCCGGCGCCAATGATTACCAATTCGTGTTTATTATTTTTTTCCATAGTTTTCTTCTTTTTTACTGTAAAATTGCATACGGGTCTTCAATCACATCGCAAATCCAGCGCAAAAAGCGGGCGCCGTCGGCTCCGTCAATCACCCGGTGATCGTAGGAAAGCGAAAGCGGAATGATCAGCCTTTTTTCGAGTTCGCCGTTTACATAAACCGGTTTGTATTCTGAACGTGCAACGCCCAGTATGGCTAACTGCGGCGGCAGTATGATTGGAGTAAATGCTGTTCCTCCGATTCCGCCCAGGTTTGAAATGGTAAAATTACCTCCCTGCATCTCTTCGGGTGCTATTTTTTTGTCGCGGGCTTTTTGTGCCAGTTCGGTGAGTTCAACCGACAAATCGATGAGGGATTTTTTGTTGACATCGCGCACCACCGGAACGAGCAATCCCTTTGGAGTGTCGGCGGCAATGCCCACGTTGTAGTAATGTTTGTAAACGAGTTCCTCGTTTTGTGCATCGATGCTGGCATTGAACCGCGGAA
>CAYUBV010000731.1:0-1232 GCA_964443035.1 uncultured Tangfeifania sp. | reverse complement strand
AATACGCGCATCCAGTTGTGCCTGGTCGTTGGCAAAACTTGCCAGTCCTGCAAGGTTCAGCAACGTATCAATTGCCAGCTCCCCGCTTTCAATTCGTTCCGCCCAGCGTTCATGTTTCGGAATTTTTCCGTCTTCAGAAATATGGTCCAGGTCTTTCAAACTCAGGTAAGGAAACATATCGCCGCAACCGGCTTTATGCACCCGGTCGATGAGTTCATTGCCATCGCATGCACAATCTTCGGCCAGGCTTTTTGCCAGTTGAAGTTCGGTTTCGGTTACTTCCCAAAGCTTTCCCGGAAAATATTTAACGGCATCTTCATTAATGCCAACCGGATAGGTTTCATTTAATCGTGATTGAAAGTTCCCGCTTAAATTGGCTTTTCCGTCTGCCGCTACTTTGGTGGGCATGGTAAACACATCGGTTCCGGCAAGAGCTTCCAGTTGCTGGTAATTTCTCAGGCTGGCAGCAATCAATTTTGTAGGTTCCGGATTGTTTTTGGTCAGTTTGGTCACCCATTTCTGCGTTTCGATAACGGTACGTTCGCCCGTACCCGAGCCCTCTCCCAGACCGTTGTTGCTGATGTAAGCGCCTATCCTTCCCAGAAAAACATTCTGATAATTGGGTTTGGTAATGGCAGCCACCATCGCATTCTGACGCGCCGAAAACTCGAGGGTGAAATTTATTTTCACCCCGGTTTCACGCAGTTTTCTGGCACCAAGCAATCCGGCAGCGGTGTATGGAACTTTCACAATAAACTGATTGGGGCAAATATCAAAATAACGTTTTCCGTAATCTACAATTGCATCAATTTTATGTGATACATCGGTGTGCAGTTCGACGCTTACAAATCCGCCAAATTTTTTGGCCAGTCGTAATCCGTGGCGGGCATTCAGAATAAAAGCAATTTCAACGATTTGTTCCTTCAAGGGCAATTCCTGAACAATTTCCTTTGCTTCAGCAATAAAATTATCGTAAATGCCTTTCTGAATTTCTTTATTTACCAGCGTGTTATTGGTTGTGAGGGCTGTCATTTCAGCCGTCCAGTGTTTTTCGGCTTCTTCCATATCGCCGGTATCGAGCCACAATTCGGTGCCTGTTTTTCGCAAGCCCTGCCAAAATGAATCTGGTTGAGCATTAACCGGTTGCTCATCTACTCCTTCAGCAATAAACGACTTGATTTTTTCTTTCAATTGATTTTCCATGACAGCACGTTTTAAATTTTCCTTTATTT
>CAYUBV010000730.1:0-1239 GCA_964443035.1 uncultured Tangfeifania sp. | reverse complement strand
ACCGCCCGGTTTTTGTTTTTGCGTTTAATTAAACGGAGAATGCGTTTTCGCTCGGCAGGCGCCGAATTTTTGAGCAAGTAAAGCAGCGGGAGGGTAATTTTTTTCTCCTTAATATCGTTGCCGGTAGGTTTCCCGATGGTTCCTTTTTTCTGGTAATCGAAAATATCGTCTTTAATCTGGAACGCGATTCCTGCATCCTGCCCGATGCGGTACATTTTTTCAGGAATTTCTTCATCGCCGGTAACCGAAGCTGCGCCAATTGCCATGCTGGTGGCAATAAGCGAAGCTGTTTTTTTGCGGATGATTTCGAAATAGGTTTCTTCGTCGATGTCGAGTTTACGGCTTTTTTTCACCTGCAGAATTTCGCCCTCGCTCATGTCTTGCACAGCTTTTGATATAAGGTGCAGAAAATTGTATTTTTTATGTTCAAGCTGGAGCAGCAATCCTTTTGCCAGGATGTAATCGCCCACCAAAACCGCCATTTTGTTTCGCCACAGGGCATTTATCGAAAAGGTACCCCGGCGTTCATACGATTCGTCTACCACATCGTCGTGAACAAGTGTTGCCGAATGCAGCAACTCGACCGAACAGGCTGCCAGTTGCGAAAATTCATTGGTTTCTCCGTGTAACTTTGCCGATAAAAAAACGAACATCGGACGGAGTTGCTTCCCTTTTGTGCGGTAAAGAAAATTAAGGACGGTTCCAAGCAAGGGGACATCACTTTTCAGCGATTTTTTGAAATAAGGTTCAAAATCTTTAAGTTCCTTTTCAATAGGTGCTTTTATTCTCTTCAGTGTTGCCATCCAGCGGTAACCCCCTAATTATTTATTCTGATTAAAATAACGAACATAGAATAATTTAGTTGAATATCCGCTGAAATTATACATATTTTTCCAGGATTCCTTATTCAAAATCAACTTAAATTAAAATACCGGTATAGTATTATCCTTAAATATTTATATATTTGCATTTTTATAAACAATAACAAAAGATGGTAGAATTCAGCAAGTTAGATGCAGACAGACTGGAGACGGCAGCAAGTATGTTGAAAGCCATTGCGCACCCAATGCGCATAGCCATTTTAAAACACCTCGAAGGAGGCAAGAAGCTGACAGTTACGCAAATACACGAACTGCTGGAAATTGAGCAGTCCACAACTTCGCACCACCTCGGCATTTTGCGCGACAAAGGTGTGTTGTGCTCAAAGCGCGAAGGAAAAAATACCTATTATTACCTCAA
>CAYUBV010000729.1:0-1245 GCA_964443035.1 uncultured Tangfeifania sp. | reverse complement strand
TACCCATGGCCAGGTTGAAGTTGTGGTAACACACAATGGAGGACCGAACCAGTAAGCGTTGAAAAGCTTTTGGATGAGCTGTGGGTAGGGGTGAAAGGCTAATCAAACCAGGAGATATCTCGTACTCCCCGAAATGCCTTTAGGGGCAGCCTTGTATAAAGTGTTATGGAGGTAGAGCTACTGATAGGACTAGGGGGCTTCACCGCCTACCAAATTCTGACAAACTCCGAATGCCATGACATGTTTAACAGGAGTGAGGGCTTGGGTGCTAAGGTCCAAGTCCGAGAGGGAAAGAACCCAGATCATCCGCTAAGGTCCCCAAATATATGCTAAGTTGAAAAAACGCGGTTGGATTGCTAAGACAGCCAGGATGTTGGCTTGGAAGCAGCCACTCATTCAAAGAGTGCGTAACAGCTCACTGGTCGAGCGATCCGGCATGGATAATAAACGGGCATTAAGCATATTACCGAAGCGGTGGAATTGTATAACTACGGTTATAAAATTGGTAGGGGAGCATTCCAGGATGCGTAGAATGCAGTCTGCGAGGACTGCTGGAGTTCCTGGAAGTGAAAATGTAGGCATAAGTAACGATAATGCAGGCGAGAAACCTGCACACCAAAAAGCCAAGGTTTCCTGATCAACGCTAATCGGATCAGGGTTAGTCGGGGCCTAAGACGTAGCCTAAGGGCGAAGTCGATGGATAACTGGTTAATATTCCAGTACTGTTGTATTCAAGTGATGTGGTGACGAAGTAGTGACAGGTCTGCGCACTGACGGAATAGTGCGTTAAAGGGTGTAGATATATCTGGGGTAGGCAAATCCGCCCCGGATGTCGAACCTGATAGTACCGAGCGGTCTTGTACCAATCGGATAACGACCGTAATCAGACTTCCGAGAAAACCCACTAAGCGTTATAAAGGATACAATACCCGTACCGTAAACCGACACAGGTGGCTGGGGAGAGAATCCTAAGGTGCTCGAGTGAGACATGGCCAAGGAACTAGGCAAAATAGTGCTGTAACTTCGGGAGAAAGCACCCCTGCAGTGATGTGGGGCGCAGAGAAATGGCCCAGGCGACTGTTTAACAAAAACACATGGCTTTGCTAAGTTGAAAGACTAGGTATAAGGCCTGACACCTGCCCGGTGCCGGAAGGTTAAGGGGAGATGTTAGTAACGTAAGTTACGAAGCATTGAACTGAAGCCCCGGTAAACGGCGGCCGTAACTATAACGGTCCTAAGGTAGCG
>CAYUBV010000728.1:0-1250 GCA_964443035.1 uncultured Tangfeifania sp. | reverse complement strand
CGCTCAGCTTCGGTTCGCGTTCGCGGGCCGGCGTCTTGAGGTAGAGGAGCGTGGGTTTGCCCGCGCTGGACAGGTACTCGTCCTCGATCCCCGAGACCTGCATGTCCGGCGCGACCCATCCGTAGCTCTGCCCGTAGATGCCGACGAAGACGTGGCTCTGATCCAGGTAGGCCCGATAGAGCGCCCGCGGTGGGTGCGGGCGTGCGCCGGCCTCGAACACCACCGGGACGAGGCGCAGGCGCTCGATGGCATCGCGGGCGGTCCGGCGCTCCGGCGCCAGCTCGGTCAGCGTCGAGCTGATGAACACGCGCAGACGCTGATCGGGCGTGAGGATCGCGCGTTGCTCGATGCGGGGCTCGGTGTGCATGGCCGCCACCTGTGGTCGCCGGATCGGCGCGAATCGGACCCGTTCCCAGCCCGCCCTCGCGGCTGTACGTCCAGCATAGACGTGATGCGACGCTCTTCGACGTGCATCCACGGGAGACGTTTCCTCGAGGGTCGGGATGGTCACTCCGTGCGCGCCCGGGCCGCGCGGGGAGGCTTCGCGTCGTGGTCCGCTGCTTCTGAGCGGCATCTTGGGTAGGTCCCCCAAATGAGAGATGCGACCTAGAAGCGGTTTCTCGGTGCGGTGGCTTCGACTCGCGACGCATGTTCGTTGGGTCCCGGGTTCGAGTCCCGGAGGCCCAACCTCTTTTCAGGACAACCGTTCAGGACGCGGTTCAAGGCTCGCTCGACGGCCGCGCCGCGAAGCGATTCATCGCGCGTACCACGGCCTCCCGTGTGCCGAGAGCCTTGCCGGTCGCATGGGCTTCTTGGAACGCGCCGTCTCCGAGCGCAGCGCGTGCGCCGGACGAGGTCGCGGCGAAGGTGGGGTTCAGCTTCACTGACCCAAAGTACCCGGTCCGCTCACGGGTCGCATCGGCGGCACCGACGAGGATGGCCGCCTCCTCCGCGTCTCCGGCACGCAGCGAGAGGGCAGCGAACCCGTAGAGGCAGTCGGCGAGGCCCTCTCGGCTGTACACGCCCAGCAACAGGCCCGCCGCGTCGGTGAAGGCCTCGATGGCGCCGTCGGGATCGTCTTGCGCGAGCGCGACGAATCCGGTCCCGCAGAGCGCGAGGCCGACCAGATAGTCGCTCTCGATGGCCTTCGCGAGTCGGATCGCTTCGCGGAACATCGCGGGGGCACCCGCCGGATTGCCGCTGACCGACGAGACGTATCCGAGGTAGTAGTGGACGAACGCGATCCCCCA
>CAYUBV010000727.1:0-1256 GCA_964443035.1 uncultured Tangfeifania sp. | reverse complement strand
TTTCAGATGGTGCCGTAAAAAGTTCAAGATCAAGGCTTGCGCGATTCCGAAGAATACAGCGTACTTAGGCGTACGTGAAATTCTGAGGAATCGCGCATAACGCAGATATTGGACTTTTTACGGCACCATCAATCATAGACGCCCTGAATTTGAGGGCCGCCATGGCCGGAGAACCTGCCTGAAGACCCGGAGAGCCTGCCTGAAGATAAAGACAGGAGCATAACGGAAAAGAAACGGTTTGTTCGGGCATTATTTAAAATCCAATCCAAAGGGCGTATGATCATGTTTAAACGAAGACATCCGTATTTGTTCTTTATCCTTGTCTTTACAGCGATCGTTTCGATATCTTCGGTCACGATGAATATAATTTCAGGCGTTGCGGATCGGGAAGCGGGCCAAAAAGGGGAAAAGGTCGGGATAATCGAGATCAAGGGCGTTATTCTCGATTCAAAAAACATTATCGATCAGCTAAAGACGTTTCGTGAGAATGACAGTATAAAAGCCGTGGTCGTCCGCGTTGAATCCCCGGGCGGTGCGGTCGGGCCTTCCCAGGAAATTTACACGGAGATCAGAAGAACGATCGCGGTAAAGCCGGTAATCGCCTCCATGGGAGCGATTGCGGCCTCCGGCGGGTATTACGTGTCAGCAGCGACCGATGGTATTATGGCCAATCCCGGTACAATAACCGGAAGTATCGGGGTTATCATGGAGTTTGCCAACTTCAGTGAAATGTTTGAAAAAATTGGAATTTATTCCGAGATTGTAAAAAGCGGGGAATATAAGGATATCGGCTCCCCTTTCAAGGACTTGTCGGGGGATGAGGAAAAGCTGCTCCAGCGATTTGTGGATTCCGTCCATGACCAGTTTGTTTCGGATGTTGCCGCCGGCCGGGAAATGTCGCTGGAAGCGGTGCATGAGCTGGCCGATGGGATGATTTTCAGCGGAGAACATGCACAAAATGCCGGACTGGTCGACCGGCTCGGAAATTTTAACGACGCCGTTGACTGGGCCGGTGAAAAAGCCGGGATAGAAGACGATATCGTGCGGGTTTACCCGCCCCGGGAAAAGCTTCCCTTCCTCCGGAAAATACTGGAGATAACGGCATCCGAGATGGAATCCACCTTTTATCGTATCCATTCGGGATCTGTAAAAGGGGGGTATTTGTATAAACCTTAGTATTCGGGGATTCCCTTGAATCTTTATTCGTTGTTAGCTTTTGACGTTGCTTTTGCTTTTTCGTTGTCGTTGTCGTAATC
>CAYUBV010000726.1:0-1258 GCA_964443035.1 uncultured Tangfeifania sp. | reverse complement strand
TTGTCAGCAGTTCGGCACGCTTCGGTCCCACGCCGGGCAAAAATTTTATTTCCTGATCTACAAATCCGGGCATGAAGCAAAGATAATTATTCTGAAAATGAAACGGGCATGTTAAATTTATCAACCAAGCGGATTGACTGTTCAATAAGGAAAAACAAGCAGCAATTCAAATAAAATCATTAATTTTGACAAAACAGATTATAAAAGAAAATGAACACTGCTCCATTCTCGAAACATATTTTTTGGTCATGGAAAAGCAATGCTGATTTGCCTGAAAACGTTGTTGTTCAACAAGTAATAGCTTATGGCGAAATATCCGATTTCAGAAAACTTGCCGCACTCCTCCCCAAGAAAAATATTTTTGATGCAATAGATAAGTGGCATAACAAACAAAAATATGCCAAACACATTCATTTTCTGAAGCAAGTTTTTTTGTATGGATAATTCAGTTATCAATCTGCAGTTCATGCCCCCGCAAACATTTTTTGTGTTCAATCAACTGGCCGAAAGCCGGTTTATAAAAAAATATACCCTGGTAGGTGGGACAGCGCTTTCTGTGCAATTAGAACATCGCATGTCCGAAGATCTTGATTTTGCATTCGATGCTGAAAAACTAAACATCAACAGCATCAAAAGGAATATTACCAATCTCTTCCCCCAACATAAAATTATACGGTTGGAAGCACCCTGGCAAATCGACTTCATTGTGAATAATGTAAAAGTAACATTCTTTTCAACTGGAGCTGTATCCATACCATTTAAAGTAAACCAACACACCATTCGCTTCAAAAACATTGCGGTGTGTAAGGCTAAAATTATTGCTTCGCTAAAAATGGCTACCATCGCGCAGCGCAATACCATACGCGACTATTACGATTTATATATACTAACAAAATACCATTATCCGCTTAAAGAAATTATACTGCAAACCAAACAATTAATCCCCAATCTTTCGCCAATAACCTATACCGAAACACTGATTTATACAAAAGATATTGAAGAACAATCACTTGAAAGCCACCTGGTACCCTCTGAAAATATTACAAAAGAACAAATCGCAGATTTTTTCGTTGATCAATTGCGAAAAATTAAAGATGAAATAAATTAATGACCTTTATTGTTTAATTAATTTAGTCTTGAATATTCAGGGGCACTTCTTCCATTACTGGCTCTTTAGTATATATCGCATTAAATCCCAATATTTTATAAGTAAATTTTGAATGGTATAATTTTATTGTTCTTTGGTGTTTTTCGAATT
>CAYUBV010000725.1:0-1259 GCA_964443035.1 uncultured Tangfeifania sp. | reverse complement strand
ATATGAGCGATTACAAAAAGAACAGTTTGTCATTAACCGGAGCAGTTTCGTTAGGTACCGGAGTAATGATGGGCGCAGGAATATTTGCGCTGCTCGGACAAGTGGCCGAACTGTCGGGTAAGCTTTTCCCGCTTATTTTTATTGCCGGAACGGTAGTCGCCGGTTTCAGTTCGTACTCCTATGTAAAATTCTCCAATACTTTTCCTTCGGCAGGAGGTATTGCCATGTACCTGGAAAAAGCTTACGGAAGAAGCACCTTTACAGCATTTGCCGCCCTTTTAATGGCCTTTTCCATGGTAATAGCTGAAAGTTTGGTGGCACGGACTTTCGGCACCTATGTACTGCAACCTTTTAATATAGAATCAAGCAGCATTTGGGTACCTGTCTTAGGCGTATTTTTAATACTTGGTGCATTTGTGGTGAATATATCAGGGAATAAACTAATCGAGAAGTCTGCATTTACAACAGCGTTCCTGAAAGTTGGAGGGATTGCAGTTTTTGCTATCGCGGCGCTGTGGGCTTCAAATTTGAATTTTGATAAAATTATGCCGTCAACTGTGGCCGCTGGTAATTCTGTGGTGGAAATTATTGGTTCAATAGCGATTGCGGTACTGACCTATAAAGGATTTACAACCATAACAAACAGTGGAGATGAAATTAAAAAACCTCACAAAAATGTGAGCCGGGCAATTATTATTTCCCTTGCAATTTCCACATTGGTTTATCTTTTGGTTACTCTGGCTGTTTCCTCCAACCTGTCAATTGAGGAAATAATCAAAGCAAAAGATTATTCCATGGCAGAAGCTGCCCGACCGGTTTTCGGTCAATATGGGGTTTGGTTCACTGTTGCCATCGCCATTATTGCAACCATTTCAGGTATAATTGCAAGCATTTTTGCTTTGTCGAGAATGACAGCTATGCTTACCGAAATGAAACTTATACCGCACAGCCATTTTGGTATGCCGGGAGATATACAAAAACACATGTTGGTATACATCACAGTAATTGCAATTGTTCTTACTGTGGTACTCGATTTAAGTCGCATCGCCTCACTTGGAGCCATATTTTATCTTGTTATGGATGTAAGCATTCACTGGGGATTACTCACCAGACTCAGGAAAAAAACCAATCCCAACATATTTATTGTTATTACTGCCATAATTCTTGATATAGTAGTTTTAGGAGCTTTTATTTACGTTAAGGCAAAATCAGATTTATTAATTGTAGGTGTGGCAGGAGCATCAATGATTTTAATTTTT
>CAYUBV010000724.1:0-1263 GCA_964443035.1 uncultured Tangfeifania sp. | reverse complement strand
CTTCAGGATTTCGTAACCGGAAAGTGCGGTTTGCAGCAAATCTGTAGAAGGAAGCTCAGATGCGTTTTCAGGGGTTGTATGTTTAAATTTTTCAATCAGCAGGTGTGAATTATTCTCCCTGTTGGAAGCAACACTCCACTCACTTACCACAGAAATCAGAACTGAAAACAAAAAAATAAATACGATTTTTTTCACCTGCATGGGCTAAAAGTAATTGTTTTTTCCAGTTAAAAAATGTTTTCCCATTTTAAAATGTGTGAATGATGTAACTCTTTCCCTGAATTGTGTAACCTTTTTAACAATAAAGTTGCGATCTTGGTATGGTGAAAATACATTCACAACTGTTCCGCCAGTTGCGGGAAATTAATGAACAAAAGAAATGAAGAAACAAGTTTTAACTTTTATCCTGGTAATAGCTACCAGTGTTGTTTTTGCACAAAGTCCTGTTTCAAAAGGCGAGTCGCAGGTTAACTTAGGTGTTGGGCTTTCATCGTGGGGCGTTCCGGTATACCTCGGATTCGATCATGGTGTCCATCAGGATATAACTCTGGGGGCTGAACTGTCTTACCGTTCATACGATGACAAGTGGCAGGATGACAGGTATAAACATTCAGTTATTGGAATCCAGGGGAATGCCAATTACCATTTTAACACTGTGTTGAATATTCCTTCTCCCTGGGATTTTTATGCAGGGCTAAATCTTGGTTTTTACAGTTGGAACTCTCCACGCAATTATGAGGGTTCACATACATCGGGGCTTGGGCTTGGCGGACAAATTGGCGGACGGTACTATTTCAGCAACAAAATAGGAGTTAATTTAGAATTTGGAGGCGGCAATGCCTTCTCGGGAGGAAAATTCGGATTAACAATAAAACTTTAAAAGATGGAAACAAAATTTGACATGTACCAGTGGGGATACATTAAGGACAGACTCCAGGATAAGTATCCGGAATTAACAAATGCAGATATGATTTGGGGGCGCGTATGCAGAGAAGATTTGATTGAAATGATTTCCTCTAAACTGGGTAAAACACAGAAAGAAATAATCAATGTAATTAGTTCATTTTAAATATATTAACCAGAAACAATCACCAATGAAATTAATAAAAAAGTTAGGCATTTGGATGGACCATTCAATTGCCAATTTGATAGAATTGTCGAACGATAAAATCGTAAAAAGAACATTGAAAATTGAACCGGCTTTTCTCGGACCTTTGGAAAATCTTAGATTGAATGAAGGCCAAACGCATAATACGGCACAAG
>CAYUBV010000723.1:0-1266 GCA_964443035.1 uncultured Tangfeifania sp. | reverse complement strand
TCTGGATAATGAGAATAAAATGTTGCAGATATTGTGTTAAAAGATTTGAATCCGGATTCGGTCACATCGTTAAACCACTTTGCCATTTTTGTATAAGCTATGCCTTTTTCAGTGTTTTTAGAGAATATCATTCTTAATGAGTGGGTAAGGGAATAAGCCTGTTTTATATCAGGATAAAGTTCAAACAATATACTTGCCCTTTTCTTTTGTTTTTCAGTCCATTTATCCCCGGATTTGAATAATAAATACCGGCTGCGGGCGAGTAATTGTTTTTTCGTATCGCCATTGCTTAGGATTTCAGGAACATATTTTTTCCCATCTGCTTTTGCATTTTCAATGGCATTGGTTTCTTCGTTTATTGCATCCCAACGATGGGCAATACGCATCTCCTGCAATGCGTCATACGCCAGTTTTTGAACATGGAACCGGTCAATGACCCGGTTGGCTCCAGGGAAACAACGGCGTACTATTTTTCTCATGGAATTAGCCATGTCCAGGGTTATCTCTTCTACAGATTCTCTTTTTGCTTCGGGAATTTTATCTAAAACTTTGATGACTTTTTCTGCCTCTGTGCCTTCAATTATTGCCACTAAAGTGCCTTTTCTCCCTTTTCCTGCTTTGTTGGTTACAACCGTGTAAAGCTCTCCGTTGGTAAGGGCGGTTTCATCAATACTCAAATGGGTACCAACATTGTCAGAGAAAAGTACCCAATCTTTTGCATGGGATTTTTGCTCCCAGGTCTGAAAGTCGCTCAAATGCTCTTTGTACTGTTGCCCGAAATGGTCCCCATCGATGTAATAGAACTTTTCTAAACTATTGCTGCTGATTGGGTAATTGTCCAAAAATACCTTTTAAAAAAGTTGCAAATCCCTTGGTTAAACGGGTACCTTTTGCAACACTCTCCCAATCCCTTTCGACTATTTTTTCGGTTGATTCTGAAAACCACCTTCGCCTCCTTACATGTAAAAACATGGCCTTGTCACGCAAAGGAAAATCTTGCACAATTGCTGGAGGGTGAAACCCTTTCGATATCAGCTTGACCAATTCATACCCCTCGGGTTTTATCGCCTTTTCGTCCAAATGAACATGGACTTCACTTGCTCCTGTATCAATCTGGACAATATCAAAGTATTCAAAGATCTCTTCCGGTAAAAGTAGCTGAATTAAGGTTTGGTAATGTTCATTTAAATGTGTCATAGAATTTGTAACATAAAAAATTACAAAGTTCTTATTTTAATGTTACTCCACAACTTTTTAAAGTGATCC
>CAYUBV010000722.1:0-1269 GCA_964443035.1 uncultured Tangfeifania sp. | reverse complement strand
CGGTTTCTGGCATCGGCCGAAGCCTACCGGATTCCGGTTTTGCTTGTTTTCAACAAAACTGACCTTTACAACGACGAGCAAAAAGCAAAGATGAACGATTTGATATCGGTCTATACCAAAATAGGGTACGATTGCCTGAAAACTTCCGCCAAAAATAAAACCGGTCTTGAAGAACTTAAAACGGCATTAAAAGATAAAACAAATGTGATAAATGGTCACAGCGGGGTAGGGAAGTCAACTCTCATAAATATTCTGGAACCAGGTTTAAATTTGAAAACTTCGAAAATTTCGGATATGCACAAAACCGGAAAACATACTACCGCGTTTTCAGCAATGTACAAGCTTTCATTTGGTGGTTATATTATAGATACACCAGGAATAAAAGGATTCGGAATGCTAAATATGGAAGCCTGGGAAATTTCACATTACTTTCCTGAAATATTCGAAATATCGAAAAATTGCCAGTATAACAATTGCACTCATACGCATGAACCTGGCTGCGCCGTAAAAGAAGCAGTTGAAAAAGGAGAAATTGCTGAAAGCCGCTTTATCAGCTATCTCGGGCTGCTCGAAGGCGATGATAAATACCGAAAACCTTACTGATTATTTTGACCCGTAAATAAACCCGCCGCCAATTACACGGTCTTCATCATACAAAACGGCAGTCTGGCCGTTAGCAACCATTGCAACCGGTTCATCTAATTTAATCTCAATCCTGTCGTTTTCTAAAAAACGTATTTTACAAATATTTTCCTGCAGCCTGTACCTTATTTTAACAACATAGTTTTTGTCGGTGCTCACTTTTTGCGGATGCACAAAATGGGTTTTGCCAATGTAAATAACTGTTTTCTCAAGCTTGTTGTATTCTGAAAGAACGACTTCATTTTGTTCAGGTCTGATTTCGGACACAAACATGGGAGAATTCAAATTTAATCCTAAACCACGCCGCTGGCCAATTGTAAAATTGAAATAACCTGTGTGTTGCCCCAAAACATTGTTGTTACCATCAACAAAATTTCCTTTAGAAGATTCTATTCCATTATCTTTTAGGAATTTACGATAATCGCTGCTTTCAATAAAACAAATTCCAAGACTCTCTTTCTTTGAGGTTAAAAAGACAAAACCATTTTGTTTTGCAATTTCACGAACTTCGGATTTAGTATGGTTACCCAAAGGAAAAATCAAACGTTTCAATACAGAATCAGATAATCCCCACAAAAAAAATGACTGGTCTTTATCTCTGTCTATGCCCTTTGAAATATAGTTAAA
>CAYUBV010000721.1:0-1271 GCA_964443035.1 uncultured Tangfeifania sp. | reverse complement strand
ATGACCTGCTCCCGCGAACACGCCTTCCGCACCGAATATTCCGGCGGCTTTGATGTGGTGATTGGCAATCCGCCGTATGTGCAGCTTCAGAAGTTGGGAGAAATGAGCGAAAAACTCAAAGCATCCGGTTACGAAACGTTTGATAAAGGAGCCGATTTGTATTGTCTTTTTACCGAACGCGGTTATAATTTGCTGAAAAAAGGTGGACTGCAATCCTTTATTATGCCCAACAAATGGTTGCTGGTGGCTTACGGAAAACCATTGCGAAAATTTTTCTCTAAAACGGGTTTGCGGCAAATGCTCAATTTTGGAGACATCCAGTTTTTCGATGAAGCCACCACTTACGTTTGCATTTTTGTTGCTGAAAAGAGCGCTCCGAAGAAAACAGTGAAAGTATTGTCGCTCAACAAAAAAACGTATTACGGCGACTTCATGACCGAAGTGAAGGCAAATCTATACGATTATCCTGCCGACCGGTTTGGCGAAAAGGAGTGGAGCATCCAGCCTTATGAAGATTTCCTGAAACTTGAATACATGAGGGAGAATGGTACAGAATTAAAAGAATTATCGATTTGCATAAACAATGGAATAAAAACAGGATTCAACAAAGCATTTCTTATTGATGGAAAAATCCGGGAAAAACTTATTTCCGAAGATGTAAAAAGTTCTGAACTCATTAAACCAATGGTGCGTGGCAGAGGAATTATTCCATACGGTGTTTCGGAAAGCGAATATTTGATTAACACGCACAACGGCATAAAAGAAACTTCGTTACCTCCGGTTAATATTGATGAATATCCGGCATTAAAAAAATATTTGGATGCCTTTTATCCCCAACTCGAAAATCGAGGCGACAAAGGAAATACACCGTATAATTTACGAAATTGCGCTTACCTGGAAGAATTTGACAAACCAAAAATTATTTATCCTGAGATAACAGCTTTTTTCCCATTTTATTATGACGAAAGTAAGATGTTCTGTAACAACAAAAATTTCATCCTCACTGCACGGGATGAGTCAGTTTCGTTGCCTTATTTAACTGCCGTTTTCAATTCGTCGCTGGCAAAACTCTGGATTTGGTACAACTGTCCGGAACTCCAAGGCGGCACCCGCGAAATCCGGAAAGTTTACTTTGAACATTTTCCGGTGCCACAGGCAAACGAAAAACAAACAAAAACACTGTCGAAACTGGCACTGAACAGAACTGAATTAACCAGCAGTCTGAAGGAAATAACTTCAAAATTTATACGTACCATTCAGCGAAAATTCGA
>CAYUBV010000720.1:0-1273 GCA_964443035.1 uncultured Tangfeifania sp. | reverse complement strand
TCCTCTCCACTGTTTTTATCGGATTGATTCTCAAAAAGGTTGCCCAGAAAAGCAAGGCCAATTACCTGCTTGGCGGAAACAAACTCCCCTGGTACATGCTCGGTCTCTCCAACGCTTCGGGAATGTTCGATATTTCCGGCACCATGTGGCTGGTAACCCTGCTTTTTGTTTACGGATTGAAAAGCATCTGGATTCCCTGGCTGTGGCCGGTGTTTAACCAGATTTTTTTAATGGTGTTTCTGAGTATCTGGCTGCGGCGGTCGAAAGTAACCACCGGGGCAGAGTGGATAAATACCCGTTTTGGCCGGCGGCGCGACAGCAGTCTTTCGCACGGAGTGGTGGTAGTATTTGCACTGATTATGTGCCTCGGTTACCTGGCCTACGGATTCATCGGGTTGGGGAAATTTGTAATGATTTTTATCCCCTGGGATGTGATTGCACCCTACATTCCGTTTGAAGTTCCTTTAACATATGTTCCACACATTTACGGAATTATTTTTACGTTGTTTGCCGTGTTTTACGCGGTGCTGGGTGGCATGTCAAGTATTGTGTGGGCCGATGTGCTGCAATACATTATCATGACGATTTCGGCCATCCTGATTGGTGTGCTGGCTATGAAAGCCATGGCCGTGGAAACTCTCGAAGTGCCCGATGGCTGGCGCTCCCCGTTTTTTGGCTGGACGCTCGACCTCGACTGGCGCGGAATCATAGACGAGGTGAATGCCAAAATTGCCAGCGACGGCTATTCGCTGTTCTCCATCTTTTTTATGATGATGGTATTTAAAGGCGTGCTCGTTTCGCTGGCCGGGCCTGCGCCCACTTACGATATGCAGAAAATTCTTTCTACCAAATCGCCGAAGGAAGCTGCAAAAATGAGCGGGTTTGTTTCCGTAGTGCTGATGCCCATCCGCTATTTTATGATTGCCGGTTTTGCGGTACTCGGACTGTTATATTACGACCGGCTGAACCTGATGGTGGCCGGTCAAATCGATTTCGAACAGATTTTGCCGTCGGCTATTTCAGAGTTTGTTCCCATCGGTTTTATGGGGTTGCTGCTGGCCGGTTTGCTGGCGGCGTTTAATTCCACATTTGCCGGAACACTCAACGCAGCCCAGGCCTACATTGTAAACGACATTTACCTGCGGTATGTGAAACCCGATGCTTCCAACATCGAAACCCGGAATATGAACTACATTACCGGTGTGGCAGTGGTGATTGTCAGTATCATTTTCGGGGTTTTCGCATTGGATGTAAACAGCGTGCTGCAGTGGAT
>CAYUBV010000719.1:0-1278 GCA_964443035.1 uncultured Tangfeifania sp. | reverse complement strand
CCAACTACCCGCACCACAGTTCGCTCTTTTTTGGTTGCGACAAAGTGAATGGCGGAAACTACTGGCAGGAAGGCCTGGAACGCGGACAAATTGTTTCGCTGAGGGCCGACATTCTTGAAACAGGTGCAGAAAAAGCAGTTATCGAAAATGAATGCATCTGGAAACGGCCCGGTGCTGATGCACCCATTATAGACAAACGCAAAATCACGGTTTCAGTGCCATCGCCCGGAAAATATCAAATCGATTTTGAAATCACGATGGAGATGCTAACAGATGTGACCATCGACAAAACCAACCATTCACTTTTCAGCGGCAGGATGGATCCCGATTTGGCGGTGATAAACGGTGGCACCATGATCAATGCCGAAGGTGAATCGGGCGAAAAAGGAACATTTGGTAAACGTTCGGCCTGGATGGATTACTACGGCGAGCGAATGGGTAAAACCGAAGGAATGGCCATTTTGCAGCATCCGTCGAACGATTGGTATCCGGCACCGTGGTTTACCCGCGATTACGGATTTTTCTCGCCCACCCCGATGTACTGGCCGGAAAACGACGAAAATACCGTTTTGAAAAAGGGAGAAAAGATTAACTTGCGGTACCGGGTAATCGTTCATTCCGGCGATCACAAAGAAGCCGATATTGCCGGAGAGTTTGAAAAGTATGGAAGAGAGTAGGAAGTTGGAAGTTATATGCTGATTTTCTTTCAGAAACAAAATTTAATGGAAGTATTTAGTTTATGAACTTCGTGCTTCGTGCTTCGCGCTTCAAGCCAAAAAAATAATAGATGTTTAATTAAAATTATAAAATACATACAACCATGAAAAGAAGAAATTTTATTAAAAACACTGCCGCCACAACTGCCGGAGCTATGGTAATTCCTACCATTGTTCCTTCCTCTGTATTCGGGAAAAATGCTCCCAGTAACAAAATCAACATCGGCCAGATTGGTTGCGGAAGGATTGCCCGTAGTCACGATATGGCTGAAACGTTAAAATATGATGTGGCACGTATGGTTGCTGTTTCGGATGTAGACAGTAAACGCATGGCCGACGGCAAAAAACTGGTGGAAGATTATTACAATGAAAAAACCGGAAGCAACTCGGCTGTTGATGTGAAAATGTACGATGATTACAAAGAGATGCTCTTAAATAAAGACATTGACGCAGTAGTCATCAGCACACCCGACCACTGGCACGCGCAGCCTGCAATGGAAGCGGCTTTGGCCGGGAAAGATATTTACCTGCAAAAACCCAACTCGCTTACAGTGGAAGAAGG
>CAYUBV010000718.1:0-1282 GCA_964443035.1 uncultured Tangfeifania sp. | reverse complement strand
GTTCATCCGCATTAAGCAGCCTGAAATGTTTTTGGACGCCATCCCAGATAAATTCACTGAAATGGCTGATTCCGCTTTCACTATTTTCCACTGAAATAATGGTAAACGGCTCAACTTCCAAAAAATCTTTTTCAGCAAAATACCGGTAGGGGGATTTTTTTGTTGAAGCAACCTCGATCAGAATATTCCCGCGGCTTAGCGCGTAGGTTGGCTTTTTTTTGTGGGCCACAAAAGCGCCGTTTAACAGGCAACACAATCGCCCTTTGTTGTTGGCGGCAATCCACGATCCGCCGGCTTTTTCATCTTTCGGAAAACCGATTTTTGTTGCGCCCGATTCATAAACACGAGGTGCAATAGTCGGTCTGAAAACCTTTTCATCGCGGTTGGAAGTCAGCACAAAACCGCCTTCCTGCTTTTTTGGTATGTAGGTAACCGTGCACATTATTTTACGCGGTAACGGATGGTGGAATACGCAACACCAAAATTTTCATCAACAAGGCTTTTCAGGCCAAGTTCGATTAACCCGGCCTTGATTATAGCCTGGTGGTGGATGCTGTGTTCGATGCAATAAGCCAGTTCGCGGCCTACCGAACTTTGTATGAAATGATCGGCTGTACCATCGGTGGTAAAATCGCCTTCAAATTTCAACATAAATTGTTCCTCCAGCGTGTCGATTCCCGGCAGCAGCCTGTCTATGGTTTCAATGGCAAAAGCAGTGCTTTCTTCCATTCGTTTATCGCGTTGTCGTTTGTCGTAGCTGATTGTTCCTGAAAAGGAACCCGATACCAGCAACAGGTAAAATTCCAGAATATGGCGGATGTGCTGCCCAATGGATGAACCGGATAATATTTCAGTTTTCCGGTTGAAATCTTCATTTTTTATTACCTGAAGCAACTCTTTAAGTTGCAACAGGTTTTCTTTGGCAATTGATTTCATGATTTTATTTTTTATTCTTCAGTAAAATCAGCCACTAAAGTAACTTCAACGGTTTCGGCAATATTGGTAGAGGGTTTTCCTTTTACAAAGGTAATTCCGTAGTCGGCCAGGGTAATGTCGAAAACACTTTTCACCTGGGCTGTATTTCCTTTAACTGTAACGGTTCCCTTTTCTTTTATTGGATTGGTTTTCCCTTTAATGGTCATTTCACCTTCCACGTTGGCATCGTAGGTTCCGTCTTTTGAAAAATCAACCGCATCAGGGTTGGTAATTTTCCCAACAAAACGAGCCCGGGGAAATTCTTTCGTATCAAGAAATTTTTTGTTGTTAAAATGTTTTTGCATCA
>CAYUBV010000717.1:0-1286 GCA_964443035.1 uncultured Tangfeifania sp. | reverse complement strand
GCAAGAGTTCGCGGAATGGGAGTGGCCGTCATCACCAAAACGTGTGGAGGAATCAGTTCATTTTTCTGCCAGAGTTTTGCCCGCTGGGCCACTCCAAACCGGTGCTGCTCATCGATGACAACCAGACCGAGTTTAGTGAAATTTACCACATCTTCGATGAGCGCATGGGTGCCGATTAGAATCTGCATTTTTCCCGTTTTCAGTTTTTCATGCAACTCCTTTCTGTCTTTTGTTTTTGTGGAGCCGGTTAACAGCCCGATTTCGATATTCATTCCCTGCAAAAATTTCGAAACCGACTGAAAATGCTGCTGCGCAAGTATTTCGGTCGGCGCCATCATGCAACTCTGAAAACCGTTGTCCATTGCCAGCAGCATCGTCATCAACGCCACCAGGGTTTTCCCACTTCCCACATCGCCCTGCAACAGCCGGTTCATCTGTGTATTTCGGTTTACATCGCGCCGGATTTCTTTAACCACCCGTTTTTGTGCGCCGGTCAGTTCAAAGGGCAAAAAATCTTTGTAAAATTTGTTAAAGTTGAATCCCACTTCTTCAAACCGGTAACCTTTGAACTTATTTTCACGGTGATGTTTCAGTGCCAGAATTTTTAGCTGGATGATGAAAAGTTCTTCAAATTTCAGCCTGAAGCGGGCATTTTTCAGGTCAATCGTGTTTTCCGGTTTATGAATGGTCGTCAGTGCATCTTCTAAGGAGGTGAGTTTAAATCGATCTGTGATATATTTCGGCAGCGTCTCCTCAATTTTTCCTTTTGCCAGTTGAATGAGGGTGAGCTGCAGTTTATTGATAGTTTTGGAATTCAGGTAATTGTTTTTCATCTTTTCAGTGGTGATGTAATACCCCTGAAAAAGCCCCGATGGTTTCAATTGCTTCTCTTCCTCAGTTTCCATATCGGGGTGCACCACATTAATGCGCCCGTTAAACTCAGATGGCTTTCCAAAAACAATGTATTCCTTGTTCAGCTTTAAATTTTCCTGCTGCCATTTTATGGAGCGAAACCAAATTAGCTCAATGCTGCCGGTTTCATCATAAAACATGGCAGTGAGCCGCTGTTTGTGTCCTGAGCCAACTGTTTCCATCGACCGGATTTTTCCTTTCACCTGAATGTAGGGCATCTGTGCATGAATTTCGGAAATCCGGTAAAATTTAGTGCGGTCGATGTATTTGTAGGGGAAATAATAAAGCAGGTCGCCGAATGTTTTAATATTCAGCTCCTTTGTCAGCAGTTCGGCACGCTTCGGTCCCACGCCGGGCAAAAATTTTATTTCCTG
>CAYUBV010000716.1:0-1286 GCA_964443035.1 uncultured Tangfeifania sp. | reverse complement strand
TTTTCCAAATCCTGCCGCATCTGCTCAATCGAGGTGGCTTTCCCCGGATAATTGCCGGTGGCCTGAATTCCGCCTCCCGACAGCGAAGCATCCGGGGTTTCAAAACCGCCCACATCATCGGTTTGCCAGCAGTGAAGGCTAATTACCACTTCTTTCATTTTTTCCAGCACTGCATCGGTATCAACTCCCAAATCCGCATACTGCTCTTTTGCCAGTTCGTAAGCTTTTAAAATTGATTCTTTTTTTGCCATGATTTTATTTTTTTATCGGGTTACTGCATATAAAAAACTTCCTCAAGTTCGGTGGAAACCGGAGAATTATCCGGATTGGTCTCCATAATATCCGCCATGAAATTCCACCATTTTTGCACGATTTCATTTTGCCTCAAATCCTGCGAGCCGCTTCCTTCCATCACCTTTTGAAACGCAAAAAGTGTATCGGTTTCTTCATCCAGAAAGATGGAATATTCACTGATACCCGCGTATTTAAGCAGTTGCTTTAACTCCGGCCAAATCGCATCATGCCGCTTTTTGTATTCTTCCCTCATTCCTTTTTTGAGGTGCATCTTAAACGCTACTCGTTCCATTTTTGTAATTTATGATTTGAACACTTATTTATTGAAATATAAAATTATCAATTATATTCGCCACATAAAATACATTTTTTGACCTATTATTTGCATTTTTTGACACAACCGTGAAAAATTTCATAAAATACCTGACCAGCAGCCGCGAAGATGAAAACTGGGGAATCTACCTCACCTCGGCCGGCTCATTGAAAATTTCGCCTCAAACTGAATATCCTTCCAAAAACCATCCGGGAGGTTATTTCTTTACCTGGGAGAACGGACGTGTTTTACAGGAGTACCAGGTAAATTATATTACTGAAGGCGGCGGAATACTTGAAAACGCACATGGAAAATTTGAACTTAAAACGGGCAATTTGATGGTTACCTTTCCGGGAGAGTGGCACCGTTATAAACCGCACAGCAAAACGGGCTGGACGGAAAATTACCTTGGATTCAACGGAGAAGCGGTCAGATTTTTTCTCGCCCACAACATGTTCGATCCAAAAAATCCGGTTATTTCAACCGGTATTCACGAAGAAATCCTGGATGCATTTCTTCGGGTTTTTGAGCTCGTAAAAACCGAGCCACCCGGTTTTCAGCAAATTGCATCGGGAATTGTGATTAAACTATTGGGGCATTTGGTTGCGTTTCAAAAACAAAAAGAGTTTTCGGGAAAAGAGATTACCGCAATAATTGAAAAAGCCCGCTTTGAGATGCG
>CAYUBV010000715.1:0-1287 GCA_964443035.1 uncultured Tangfeifania sp. | reverse complement strand
CAAACATATCAGCCGTAATTTCCAATCTCTGGGATGAACAACATGTGAATGAAAACCTTTCGGTAGCAGGTAAAAAGGTGGAATTGATGCCGGGATGAATTCACTACATTTTTTGCTCTTGCCAATAAAAAAGATGAATACAATAAACAGAAATATAAAAAGGATTGTATAATGTAAAAACAGGAATTGAAAAACCGGACATCTGGTAAATTTCATTCAATTGTTTTTTTAAGTTTGCATTAAATAAACAAAACAGAAAAATGAGAGTAGAAAGTGTAAATAATGAAATAAAACTGACCTTCTCAAAGAATGCACTGAATATCACTGAGATCCAAAGTTTTATTGATTATGTAAAATTCAGAGAAATTAGTTCTTTAAGCAAGGCAACGCAGGAGGATGCAAATAAACTTGCAGAAGAAATTAATCAAAGCTGGTGGGATAAAAATAAGCACAAGTTTGAATAATGAAATTAGTTCTTGATTCAAATATTTTTATTTCAGGACTTATAACGCCAAATGGTACAATTTCTAAATTGATTTTAAGAGACTTAAAAGACAGTATTCTGATATGTCCCGAATTTTTACTTGATGAAATGTTAAGTAAGATTGAGAAGATAAAAGGGATAACAAAGCTGGACGATTACCAACTTAATAAATTGATCTTCAGATTTATAAAACGAATTGATTTAATCGATAATGATTTAATTGATTTAAGATATCAAAAACAAGCATACGATTTGGTAAAAGATATTGACAAAAAAGACCTTTTGTTTGTTGCACTTTCCATTCAAACAGGTTTTAAACTTTGGACAGGTGATAAAAAATTAATGGAGGGGCTAAAGAAGAAGGGTTTTGACCTTACAATTGATACCAGGCAACTGCTAAAACAAATTGAGATTTAAAAAATCCGCAACAAAACGAACCATAAAAACCTAATTCCAACTCACCGAACATTCGCACCACGGTAATTGACATGGAACATAAATTAAACTACTGTTATGTCAGCCCTTAAAAGTCGCATCGTCATTCCGAACTTGTTTCGGAATCTGCTTTTTTAAGTCTGAGATGCTGAATCCGCCAGCTGGCGGACAGCATGACGTTTCACGATTGACATGACACTACCTGGATAGAGAAACTGCCCTTTACGAGGTGGCCATGATAGCGTATAAATTAATGCCGGGTACATGGGGAAGAGAGATCGAACTGGCCAAAGAAAGCGGCATGGGAATTATTGCCATGAAAGCCGCCATGGCTGTGGCTACCCAGCACGAAGCGCTGAAACCCATAC
>CAYUBV010000714.1:0-1289 GCA_964443035.1 uncultured Tangfeifania sp. | reverse complement strand
AAGGGATCGGAGAAAATATAAATATACCACGGAAAAAAGCCACATGCCTGCTACCCATCAGTTTGTAAATGGATGGAGCACCGACCGGTTTGTTAAGTGGGCATCGCAGATGGGCGGTTCAATAGAAACTTTTATTGAACTTTTACTTGAAAGCAAGGAACATCCCCAGCAGGCTTTCAAATCATGTATGGGAGTATTGAACCTTGGGAAGAAATATAAACCTGAAGACCTTGAAAAGGTTTGCAAAAAAGCAATAGAGTACAACAGTATATCCTTCCGGTTTATTCACAATGCATTAAAGAATAATATCCACAAAATGGAACAGGAAGATGCCATTGATTTAAAACTTCCATTACATGAAAATATACGGGGGAAAGAGGATTATAAATAATCAATTTTAAAATGAATACATTATGAGTCAAACAGTAACAATGCAAAAACTCGAAGAGATGCGCCTGGGTGGTTTTATCCGGGCTTACAGAGAAATGATGGAAACAGGCAGGAATAAAGATTTTACAACCGATGAAGTCATATCCCATCTGGTACAGGCAGAATGGGATGACCGGTATAACCGGAGGCTAAAGAGATTAATAACAAGGGCCCGGTTTCGTTACCAGGCAAGTATGGAACAGATTGATTATACTGCCAAAAGGGAACTGGATAAAAACCAGGTATTAAGATTATCTTCCTGTAGCTGGATATCGGGCAAACAAAATTTGATTATAACAGGAAGTACCGGTGTGGGGAAAAGCTTCCTGGCTTCTGCACTTGGCCACCAGGCCTGCATGCAGGGATATAAAGTCTGCTACCGAAACTCTTCAAAGTTGTTCGATGAACTGAAAATCGCCAAGGCAGATGGTACCTATATTAAAGAAATAAGTAAAATCGAAAAACAGGATTTACTCATTTTGGATGATTTTGGTTTGAAACCGCTTGATAACAATCAGCGATTAATATTACTTGAACTGCTTGAAGACCGGCACGGAAAAAGATCAACAATAATAACTTCACAATTGCCTGTGAATAAATGGTATGACATAATCGGAGAGCCCACAATTGCGGACGCTATCCTTGACAGGCTGGTCCACAGTTCACACAGAATTGAGCTTGCCGGTGATTCAATGAGAAAGAAATATAAAAATTAGTAATTTTAGGCAGTTATATGAGTGCGAAAATAAGTGATAAAAAAAGTGTCCGTTTTCAGCGGGACTGGGTGTCCGGATAACTCAGGACTGAGTGTCCGCTTTCGGCAGGACTGAGTGTCCGAAATCGCAGGAATATGCAACCAG
>CAYUBV010000713.1:0-1290 GCA_964443035.1 uncultured Tangfeifania sp. | reverse complement strand
CCAGTCCGTCGGCCTGCTGATCCGAGCCGGTCTTCATCCCGGAGGTCAGAATGACGTACCCACCGCCGGTCCGGGGGTCCGCCTTGATCTGCCGGCACACCTCAGTGCCCATGATGTCCGGCAGCACCACATCCAGAAGGATGATATCCGGTTTCTGCTCACGGGCGGATTTTATGGCGGCCTCGCCTGTGGATGCTTCCATTACCGTGTAACCGGCCTTTTTGATCAGCCGGGTGGTGGCGGCCAGCACATCCGGGTCATCATCCACAATCAATATTTTTATCTGCTGTATCATGGCAGGTCTATTCCTTTGGTGTTTCAAATTGATTTATCAGCGGCAGGGTCACTGTTATGGTGGTGCCGCGGTCCGGCGTGCTGTCCACATGCAACGTGCCGTTGTGGGCTGTGATGATCTTGTGGGTGATCATCAAGCCGAGACCGGTGCTTTTTTCTCCGGCGGTTTTTTTTGTCCGGGTTGTGCCGAACGGGATGAACAATTTTTCCCTGTCCTGCCGGGACATGCCCGGTCCGTTGTCTTCAACGGAAAACACCAGATGGTCCTGTTGGGAGAAAAACCGGACACGGACCGTATCTCCCTTTCTGCTGTAATCGATGGCGTTGGAAACCAGGTTGGTGACAGCCTGTTCGATTTTGGCGGCATCGATGAAAACCGGCTTTGGGCAAGGGTCCATGTCCACCTGGAGGATCACTCCCTTTTTCCGGGCCTGCAGCCGGTTGATTTCCAGGCTTGTGGACAGGACGTTAGGCATATCCACGGGCTGGAGGTCCAGATCAAACCGCCCGGCTTCAATGGCGCTGACATCCAGAAAATCATCCACCAGGTGTTTCATGAACAATGACCGGTTGTGGATGGTGGACAAAAAAGCCTGATGTTCCGTGTCCAGATCCCGGGCCGCCTCATCTTGAAGAAATTCACTATAGGTAAGAATCAGACCGATGGGTTTTCGCAGATCATGGGCCGCCATACCCAGAAACTGATTTTTTTCCCGGTTCAACCGGGCCAGTTCGGCGTTTTGCTTATGGAGCCGGCGGGTCAGGGTGTTGAGTTCCCGGTTCAACGACAGCAGATGTTTTTGCATGTCCGCCATTTCCGGGGCATCCAGCCGGCCGAAAGCCAGTATCCGGTTTTGTACCTGCTCAAAAAAGAAATCATAGCTCTGGGGCAGTCCGGCTGTCGTTTTAATGTTGAGAAGATGGGGCCCTTCCGGGGCCTGGACCAGGCCTGGGAGATTGAATGTACCGGCAAAATCCACCACCAGGTCTGAAAAC